>JABDRH010000546.1 GCA_013041835.1 Desulfatitalea sp.
GTTGAAGGCCGGCGGCGCCGGGTCAGCGCCGAATTCGTGGGCAAAAGCGTAAAAACCGCCAGGCTGGGGAAAGTTGAACTCGGTGACAAACCCAAGCCAATCCTTTTCAATGTGTGCCAGGCGGTCAAGAATACGCCCTGCCATATCAAAACTACCGTGAATGCCGCCGATATGGATGCCACGGTAGCCGAGCCCTTTGAGCACCGCGGCCAGCCGCGCGGCGCGCTCGACGGCGGCATCGCGGCCGGCCGCTTTGTCGCGCCACTCCTGCCGCACACGCCGGAGAAGCTTGTCGGCCACCACCGCCCCCGGCACCCGGCCGCTGTTCATGATGGCGGCCGATTTGGGATTGAGCACATAGACCGACCCCAGGCTGGGCAGCGCAAAGCGCATGTGTCGCTGAATCTGCATCAATTCGTAAAACTTGCGGGCGTCATAGCCCAACTGGGTGATGAGAAACCGTGCGCCGGCCGCCGCCTTGCGGCACAGCTTGGCATACTGGGCAAAACACTCCGCTTCGGTCTGTTTGAAGGGAGAAACGGCGCAGCCTGCAAAGAAGGAGTCCGGGTCACCGGCTGCTTCCAGTCGTTCGCTGAGCATTTCAAACATGATTTGCAATTGCACCGAATCAAGATCGAACACCGGCGCCCCCTGACCGCCGAAGCCTTGGCCCGCGTAATCCCCGCTGAGCGCCAGAATGTTTTTCATACCCATGTGCGCCAACTGCAGGGCGCGGCTTTCCATACCCACCCGGTTCATATCGCGGCAGGTGAAATGGACGATGACATCCATGCCGATGTTGAAAATTTCATAGCCCAGCACGTCGGGGCTCAGCGACGGGTTGCCACCGGGATTATCGGTGATGGAGACCGCCGACACCCGTCCGTCAGCAAAGGCATCCCGGGCAATGCCCATAACGGTGTCCACGGTTCGCCCCATCGCCTCCCGGCCAGGCACCAATTCAAGCGTCACAACAAAATGATCGGTGTCGTGAAGGTCACTCTGGAAGATGCGGAGCATGTACAGTCCCTATCATAGCCCTTGCCAACACTGTTTTCAAAAGCTACATTTGTGCAAAATACTACCAAATGAGGCCCGCAATGGCACATCCCATGCGATTAAGCACCGAATTGGTCGAAGCCGCGGAACGCGCCGGCCGGATTCAGAAGCGGTCGGTTCCCAAGCAGATCGAATACTGGGCCGCCATCGGCAAGGCGATGGAAAACGTCATCAATTATTCCGATATATTTGCCGTTTTGCAAGGTTTTAAGAAAATCACCATTGTCAATAAGGGGAACTATTCATGGCACCAAAACCCATTGCCCGAATGGGCCACCCGGCTCCTGGCCGAAAACGGCCAATAGCCGAATGCGTCCCTTCGGTCTATCGGTCATCAATCAGTTCGCCCACCTGCCAGGGGCTGAAGGAGAGGTGGGAAAAAAGCCGCTGCTCGAGTTTTTCGGTTTGGCTCCACACGTGTTCAAGCATTTTGCGGTGTGCAGGCGTCTTGACATAGCGCTGTAAAATATAGGCCATGCGGTCGGCCAAAGGCACAACATTGTCATGGAGAACCCGTTTGTCTGCGTAATTTACGACTTCAGCCTCTGTGGGCGCCTCGTCGGCAAAGTATGCATCCAGGACCACATGCTGGCGAACGATGTGGCCCACTTCAGGAAAGCCCCTGTCGGCCAGGTATTCCCCGCCGGTATGGGAGTGGTTCTCGCCGGTGGCAAAACTGCGTGACTTGGTAATGTCGTGCAACAAAGCCGAGGCGGTCACCAGCGGCCGGTTGAGCGGCACGCCAGCGCCGATTAGCGCATCCGTCAAGAGCAGCGCCACTTTGCAGACCAGCTTGGAGTGGTCCTGAATATGCTCGGGCATATGCATGTCGACCAACATTTTCAGGCACTCTTTTCGAGGAGGAATTTGCACCCCCGTGATTCTCCTGCTAAATTTCTATTCCATGCGTTTGACTTTAGCGTCAATGGGGCGCCCTGTCCACTTTTGTTTGCCGCAATCCCGATGGTACTATCATCTGAAATAGTTGGATAGCAAATAAACAGGAAGAAGCATGAACGCTCAAAATCTTGCATTGGTTGGCATGAAAAAACATCTGTCTTTTGCTTACAGTCGGAAGACCGTCACTTTTTTGATAATGTGTTTGGTTACAACGGGCTGCGCCCTGATTCAATTAAAGAAAGAGAATGCCAAAGGCCTATCCTCCACCGTCCTGGTCGGGCGTATTTCTACTGCATTTCCATGTGACGGCCCCATTATAGTGGCTGCCTATTCCATGAATCAGGGCAAAAGAGAGGTGGCCCATTATTCCGTTCTGCATACTTATGGTGAATACGAACTCATAGTTGCCAAAGGAAATTATTACGTATTTGCGTATTGGGACAAAAACAGCAACCTGATTTATGACGCCAACGAACCGGCCGGACAATATGGTAACCCGAAAATGGTTACTGCACCGGCCGGAGGCGTTGTTGGGAATATTAATATTGCTATACCGTTTAAAACGCAAACGATTCATGTACCCTCTGGATTTGAAGTCTCATCGATTAAGCCCAATACGCTTTGCAGTCGGCAGGCGGGCGACATAACGGACTTAGATGACGAACGCTTTTCTGAGGAACTTGGAACAAAAGGCTTTTGGGAGCCTTTTTCATTTTTCAAGCAGTTTGGTGGAAATATCTATTTTCTCGAAGAGTATGATCCTGCAAAAACACCGATTCTTTTTATTCACGGCGCCAGCGGAACGCCCAAAGGCTGGCGCTATTTTGTAAATAATATCGATAGATCTCGTTTTCAGCCCTGGTTTTTTTATTATCCGTCCGGATCCCGAATTAATGGCATGTCATACCTGTTGCTTTGGAAATTAACCAACCTCCAAGCCAAATATCATTTCAACCAAATTTATATTACCGCGCACAGCATGGGCGGGCTGGTTGCCAGATCATTTATTATCAATCATGATGACCAATTCCCATATGTGAAACTTTTCATCGCGCTGGCAACGCCGTGGGGCGGCGACAGGATGGCCGAATACGGTGTTAAGCAATCTCCAGCAGTAATACCATGTTGGATCGATTTGCAGCCAGAAGGCGATTTTATAAAATCCTTATACACAACGAAACTGCCGGAACATGTCAGTTTCTATATGTTTTATGGACACAAAGGCAGTCGAAACCCATTTCGGTCGAACAATGATGGCACCATTACCCTTTCCAGCCTTTTGGACCATAGGCCTCAATCCGAGGCGAAAATGAATTATGCATTCAATGAAGATCATGGAACCATACTTTTCAGCAAGGACGTGTTGGCACAATATAATGCAATTCTTAATACGTTCGATGAAAAACAAAGGGCATCCCTTCATCGCTCCGGAGGATACCTCAAAATCCTCTTTTCATACGACTATCCGTTCGATGGCGTGAGGCCTTCGCCTACCCTTCTACTGCAGCCTGTTGGCAAAAAGAATGCGGAAACGGTTATCGAATTAAGTGCCTATGATAGCGGCAGAATACTTGGCCCTTTCCCCGTTGGGGACTATTTAGCAACCTTTGGCGCTTTTACTGCCATCGGTAGAAATGATGTACCTGTGACGATTGCGAACACTGAAACAAGTGAGCTGAAATACATATTGACGCCTGACAATGTAATTTATGGGTGTTTAATATCCGCTATGCAATCGAAGGACTGGGGAGCCGGGATGCCGTATGAGGCGAACTTCACGATACAATCCATTACATTGAATGGTGCCGGTATTCATCGAAAACTCCAATTGCTTGAAGGTGACGATGTCAATATATTTTTTGACTATACTGTTTCGCGTGCAGATTTGTACTACAAAGGAAATTTCGTTTTCTTCGGATTGCCCCCTGGAGAATACGAGCTCATTATCCATGCGAAAGGCTATAAACCGTTCTTAAAAAAGTGTTTTGTCAAGACGGGCATGCAATTAGATCCGATGCTTATTGAGTTGACACCTGAATAATCCCTCCGACCTTAAATCCAAAGGAAAACGCAAGCTCAAAATGACTTTCATGAGCAAACAGCATAAGATTACAACCCTATTTAGTATGGCGGAAATCATATCTGGTCTGAAAATGTTTCTTTTCATTCGGCCATGTTATTTATCCGACGCTGAAGGTCTTGAAAAGGACGACACACCCATCGATGGCCTGAAACATTCAGGGAAAGTGCATGCAGGATATGCAGATATCACATTTTATGCCGAAACCCTTAAACAACCCCCTTGGGCATGGGGTCGATTCGTTCTGATGCGAGCACGTAACCGCCATCCAGGCGCAAAACGCTGCCGGTCATGTACGGGGCGTCGTTGATGAGGAAGCTTACGGCGCGTGCGACATCGTCGGGGCGACCGGTGCGGCCCACAAGGGTGTGGTCGATCACAGCCTGTTTGCCGTCATCGTCCAGCAGGTCCCAACCCCGGGTGTCTTGTGCATGACGGGTATCGAAGATGCCCAGCATAATTTCGTTGACGCGCACCTGGGGCGCCCCCAGTCGCGCCCAGGTTTCGGTGAGGATCGCAATTCCCCGGTTGGCGGCGGCGTATCCTTCGTTGAAAAGCAGGCTGGCCGGCCCACTGCGGCCCACGAGAGCCGCGATGGAGGAGATGTTGATCACAACGCCGTCGCCTGAGCGTTTTAAATGCGGTAGTGCGGCGCTGAAGGCCCACTGCTTGGCTCGCAGGGTCGTGGCCATCTCCAGGTCCCACTGCTCCTGGACATAGGCGCCGTGAACCACGGGCATGCCCCCCCGTTCGATGTTGTTGACCAGGATGTCCAAGCGTCCGAACCGGTCGATGGTGCGCGACATGAGTGCTTTTACTTGGTCCTGCTCGCGCAGGTCGGCCTTTACGATCAGATGTTCGGGACCTGCTGCGGCGGCATCTTTGGCCAACTCGGGCAAGGCTTCGGGCCAATCGTAATGAGTGTAGACCACTCGTGCGCCGCTGCCGGCCAGATCGAGTCCCACGGCTTTTCCGATGCCTTTGATGCTGCCGAGCACCAGGGCGACTTTGTTCTTCAGTGTCATAGGCGCTCCTATCAAGCATGGCCGGCGCCATGGTAGCATCTGCGCCGGTCGTGTTCAAGGGCAGCCGACCCAACAGCAGGGCGGTTGCATGTCGCTTTCTTTTTACCACGAACTATCGGATATTTCAGCACAAATGCGCAATCATTGATCGGTCGTAAATTGGGGGGTTGAACGCTCGGCTTTCATCTATTCACTTGCCTGCCGTCCCCATATTTATAAATCGCTTGATCTGTCGCGCTATTTCATATTCACACACCGAACAGAACAGCAGCGGAAGCCGGTCCAACTGCTCGATATCCCTGCTGAAGCGCATCAGGCAGTCGATCTGCCGACAGTGGGCCAGCCCCACCAGGTGTCCGGTTTCATGGACGGCCACTTTGGCGATCCGTTGGTAGAAGATCTCCTGCCGTGTATCGAACAGCCGTGCGGTGGAGATAACCGCCGCGGAGCCACCCATCTGTGATTCACCGTAAACATAAGTTAGGATGGGGATACATAGATCGTGCGCAATCAAACCAAGCTTGAACGGCGCCCCCCCATCAGCTTGGCCGATGGTGTGAATGATCTTTGCGGCATCATACTGGTTACGCATGGTGATGAAGGCATCGGCCGGCAGTTCACTCGGGGGATGGGTGCGGACAAAAAGTCCCACCACGGCTTGTATGTTGGCGGCCACAACGGAAGAGATCATAGGTTCGATAATGCCGAAAGGAATCAGGTCCAGGTGAGCGGGTTCGTGTGGATCGACGACTTCGCTAGACAATGGAGGCCCCGCCGGGTCCATAGGCGGCACCGACTTTGTCACTTTCAGGTTTCATTTGATTTCTCCGGACGCGGCGAGACTTGCCTGATAACGCTTCAGCTTCCGGGACAGGGTCACCCGGTCGATGCCAAGCCGTTTGGCTGCGTGGGTAATATTGCCTTCACAGGCTGCCAAAACGCTGTTGATGTGACGCTGTTCCAGCGCTTTAAGGGTTAAACCGTCGCTGTCACAGGCATCGGCGCTTTTTTCCAAAAAGGCGATTTCTGCCGCCCCGATCATGCGTCCCCTGGTCAGCACCACCACCCGCTCGACCACATTTCGCAGCTCCCGGGCATTTCCCGGCCAGGGATAGGCGCACAGGGCGGCCATGGCGTTTTGGGTAAAGCCTTCGATGCGTTTTCCGGTTTCCTGGTTGTATTTTTGCAGGAAAAAATCGGCCAGAACAGGTATGTCTTCTCTACGTTGGCGCAGAGGCGGCACGTGGATTGAAAAGACGTTTATGCGGTAGAAGAAGTCTTCGCGGAAGAGTTCTTCCCGCCGCAATTGCAGCAGGTCGCGATGCGTCGCGCAGATGAGCCGGAATTGAGTGTCGATGGGGTGGCCGCCGCCCAACCGCTGAAAGTGTTTGTCTTCCAATACGCGCAGCAGGGCGACCTGCATTTTCTGGGTGATTTCGCCGATTTCGTCCAGAAACAGCGTTCCGCCGTCGGCCATTTCCAGCAAGCCGCGCCGGGCTTTAACCGCGCCGGTAAAGGCGCCACGCTCGTGCCCGAAGAGCTCGCTTTCCAACAGGCTTTCCGTCTGAGCGCCACAATTAACGGCGATGAACGGCCCCTGAGCCTGCCTGCTGCGCAAATGGATCATGCGCGCCACCAAATCCTTTCCCACCCCGGTTTCACCAGTGATCAGCACGGCTGCGTTGCTGGGGGCCATCTCCTCGATGTCGGCCAACACGGCGTGCATGGCCGCCGACTGGGCCACGATACCTTCCAAAAATGCGGCCTGCTGTTCCATGAGTTGCATGCGCAGGACCTCGTTTTCATCCTTCAAGGCTTTGGTGGCAGCCACACGCTCCATAACCAGGGAGAGTTCGTCCGGATCAAACGGCTTGCACAGGTAGTCGACTGCCCCTTTTTTCATGGATGCCACGGCCGTCTGAATGGAACCATGGGCCGTAATCATGATAGCGGCTGCATCGGGCTGCAATGCTTTGATCTCGGCCAGCAACTCCAGTCCGTCCATGGACGGCATCTTGATGTCAAGCAAGTAGATGTCAAACAGGCGCTGCTTGAGCTGCGTCAGGGCTTCCTGGCCCGACCCGGCCGTTTCCACCCGATAGCCCGCCTTGAAAAGCCAAGCCGCCAGGGAAAGACAGATCGTCTCTTCGTCGTCTACCACCAACACTTGCATTGCCTGAGCCATGAACTCCTCCGGAATTAAGGGGCAGGAAAGAAAGAAGTCCCCGCACCCTTATCTTTTGTTTGCTCGCAAACCATTCTTTTGCCGTCTGGGCAGCATCAATTTGAACGTGGTCCCTTGCCCGGATTTGCTCTCCACCTCAATGGTGCCGTTGTGTTCGCGCACGATACCGTAAACCATGGACAGTCCCAAACCCGTGCCCTTGCCTGCAGATTTTGTGGAAAAAAAAGGTTCAAAGATTCGCGGCATGTCTTCATCATCGATACCCGGACCCGTGTCGGAGATGGTCAGCCACACAAAATCACCGGTGTCGTCATCGCCGCCCCGGATGGTGATACGGCCGCCTTGGGGCATGGCCTCTAAGGCGTTGAAGATCAGGTTCATCAAACACTGCTGAACAAGCGCGTAGTCGCCCTGGGCTGTAAAGGGG
>JABDRH010000548.1 GCA_013041835.1 Desulfatitalea sp.
GGATGTCGGTGTAAGCCACGCCTATATTTTCAGCCAGCGCGCGCGTATCCTCGTAGTTGTCCCGGCAGGTATAGCGCGACGGCATGAAAATGGCGGCCACGTTTTCAGGGCCGAGCGCCTGGGTGGCGATATAGGCGGTCAGGGCGGAATCAATGCCGCCGGACAGGCCGATGACGGCTTGCTTGAAGCCGCATTTCGTGACGTAGTCCCGGGTGCCCATGATCAAGGCGGCGAGTACCGCATGGGTATCCGATGGACAGGCGGCACGCAAATCCCCGGCCCCCGTATCGGTGTCGTAAACGATGGTGTCCGTATTGAAATCGGCGGCGCGGGCGACCACTTCGCCGCTGGTATTGAAGACGGTGCTGGCGCCGTCGAACAGGATATGGTCGTTGCCGCCCACCTGATTGGCGAAACAAACGGTCACTTTATGCTTGCGGGCGATGTTGGCAAGCATTCGGTCGCGAAAGTTGCGCTTGCCCTTGTGAAACGGGGAGGCGGCAATGTTGATGAGCAGGTCCATGCCATCGGCGGCCAACTGGGGCACCGGATCGGTGGCATAGAGCTGACGATGGAATATATCCTTGTCGTTCCAGGCATCTTCGCAGATCGTCAGCCCGAGTCGCAGCCCTTTATAGGGTAGGGGCCGGTTGGCCCGGCCGGGCTCGAAATGGCGCTGCTCGTCAAACACATCGTATGTCGGCAGCAGTTGCTTATGGACGGTGTACAGCAGGCGCCCGTCTTCGAAAAGCACCGCTGAGTTGAACAGGGCCTTGCCCTGTTGGTCGGTATTGCGGGTCACGAGGCCGCATATCACGCCGATACCGTGTATTTGGTCAATCAATTTGACCAGGCAAGCCTCATTGGCGTCCACGAAGGTGTCTTGTTCGAGCATATCCCGTGGGGGATAGCCGCACAGCACCAACTCGGGGAAAACCACCAGGTCGCACCCCTGATCTCTGGCTTGTTTGGCGTCGGCAACCATGCGGTCGTACTGCGATTTAAAATCGGCAATGGTCGGGTTAAGCTGTACAATGGCTATTTTCATAGGTATGGTCTCTTCGTGTCGGTAATTCAGGACAAATACCCACAATCGCCTTAAAATGCAAATTTCAAGTTTTTCTTGCACATCCGGGCCGGCTTTGGAAAAATCGCCACAAAGCAGGTGCACCTATCACCAAGGAGGATAATGATGCGAACCACAATGGCTATATTCGTCCTTATGCTGATGTTGGCCGGCCCGTTGGCGGCCGATAGGATATACATCTGGACCGATGAAAACGGTGTGAAGCGCTTCAGCGACGCCCTGCCCGACGATGTACAGGCGTATGAGACCGCCGAGAGCGCTACGATACGCAATCCGACGAGCGGAACCGATGAAAAGGGCCGCCCCGGACTGAATAAAATGCTTGAGGACGTGGAAGAAGAGAACCGCCAGACCGATGCACGCAAGGAGGCCGAAGAAAGCCGGCGTGTTGATGCGCAGGCGGCAAAGGCGAAAGCCGAAAAAGACGCCAAGGCCGCAGGGGAACGCGCCCGCATTCAAAAACAAATCGATGCCCTCAACAATCGCGCCTTGAGCCCTACCTTTACCCAGGGGATGCGTGACAACCAGATCGAAGCCCTCCAGAAGCAGATGGATGCCATCGAATAGTCCAGCCGCTTGCAGGGGATCTCTAACAATTATCACCGGTACGAGAAAAGGAAAAAAGGATGAAGATTCTTGTCGGTTATGATGGTGCCAAACACAGCGGTGAATTGATTGATACGGCTGTAAAGCATGCCAATGCATTTAAGGCGAATGTCCATATTCTAATATCCACGCCATATTCTCCCGAGGTTACGCCAGAGAAGATTGAGCAAACGGAAAAAGACCTGGATAGAATCAAGCGCCGGTTCAAGACCGAGGATCTTCACTGCGAGATAAAGGTCCTCAGCGGGAGCATGACGCCTGCCGAGGACCTGGTCGCGTATGCCATTGATCATGATATCGATGAAATCATCATCGGCGTGAAAAAACGGTCCAAAATTGGAAAATTCATTATGGGGTCGACGGCCCAATACATCATCATGGAGGCGCCGTGTAATGTGTTGATCGCCAAAACCGCCAAACGCTGATGAATGCTTCCGATATAATAACCCCCCCCGAACGTTCCTATTTGTTCAAAACCAAAGCGGTAATCCGGCTCAATTTTTTCTCATAAGTGCCGAAGTAAGGGTGAAAGGGCATTTGCCGGCCGGGCCGTCGTGGATCGCGTTGATGTCAGGTGACGGCAACGCAAGCGACGGCACCGGTATAATAGGAGGCTTGCCGTGTCACAAGAATACCCGCTGGCCGGAAAACAACCGAATACATCGCCTGATAAGAACGCCGACAAAGACACGCAGGATCATCCGAGGGGGTTTTGCCGGCGCCGCCGGCGCATGAGCGAAGGCGACGGTGACGAGTCCGGATTTTGTTGCAACATGTTCGACTATACAGGCACGGCCACCCTGCTGATCGATTCGAACATGACGATTACCAAGGCAAACGTCAAGGCGTTGCAATTGTTTGGTTATTCAAGAGAGGAACTGCTTTCCGGAACCGTTCCGTTTTTCGATTACCTGACACCCGAATTTCGCGACATCGGCCGCCTCTATCACGAATTGTTGTTCGATGGTGAGTTGGAGACGCCGACATCCCTGGAATGCCGTTTGGTGGACAAGGGCGGCCACATCCGAGAGGTTCTGGCCGAAATCGGCTGGATACCCGAAAGCCGGAAGGCCATTGTCTCGGTCATCGATTTGACAGAAAAAAAAGCGACGGAGCGGGAACGCTTTCATCTCAACGAGATCGTCGAGCAGTCGTCCATGAGTATTCTTTTAACCGACCTTCACGGTGAGATTATCTATATCAACAAGGCTTTTGAGTCGCTGAGCGGCTACAACGCCGCCGAGATGGTGGGTCAAAGCGTGGCTCATCCATTTTTCAGCGAGAAGGACCGCTTGATCTTCAAACGCATGAGTTTTAGCACTTACAGTGAAAAGGATTCGGGCAACAAGACCCGAAACCGGCGCAAAGACGGGAGTACGCTGTTTACGCTGACCCGTATCGCCCCGGTGCGCAATGCCAAGGGGTATGTGGTCAATCTGGTTTGCACCAAGCGAGACATCACCCGGGAGACCGAATTGGAGCAGCAGCTCTATCAATCCCAGAAAATGGAAGCCATCGGTACGCTTGCCAGCGGCATTGCCCATGATTTCAATAATATTTTGGCGGGCATCCAGGGATACTCTGAAATGGCGGCCATGCTGCACGGCAACGACGACCGCATGAAAAAATACATGGATAGAATTCTGCATGCCTGCAGACGCGCCAAAGACCTGAACCACCAGATTTTAACCTTCAGCCGTCAAACGGAGAGCGAAAACCAACCGGTACAGATTCAAGTTCTGGTCAATGAGGCGCTTAAGCTGCTCAGGGCCTCCATTCCGGCCACCATTGATATTCGAACGTCACTACCCGCGAAAAAGGCGCTGGTCCTGGCCGATCCCACCCGTTTGCACCAGATCGTGCTCAACCTTTGCGCCAACGCTGCCCAGGCCATGTTGGTCGAAGGCGGCGTTATGGAGGTGTACCTGGAAAATGTGGCGGCGCCGCCCGATTTGCCGGCAACCGGCAACGATGACCCGCCGAAACACTTTGTGCGTCTGATCGTCAAGGACAGCGGCGTGGGTATTGACGAGCAGAGCCGTCTGCATATTTTCGAGCCCTATTACACCACCAAGGCAGCCGATGGCGGTACGGGTTTAGGCCTTTCGGTGGTGCAAAACATTGTAAAGAACATGGGCGGCATGATCCGGGTGGAAAGCAAGCCCGGCGATGGCTCAACCTTTGAGGTCTACTTGCCGTGCACCGATGAACCGGAAGCCGAGCAGCGGCCGCCCGAGGACATCGTGACCCACGGCCAGGAGCGGTTGCTGGTCGTGGATGATGAAGCATTTTTGCTGGACATCATGCAGGATATGCTATCGTCTTTGGGCTATCATGTGGAGACCGCCGAAGGCGGCAAGTATGCCCTGAAACGGTTGCGCAAGGACCCCCAGCGCTACGACATGATCATCGCCGACCTGACCATGCCCCTGATGAGCGGCAAACAACTGGCCGCCGAGGTAAGCCGGATTCGCGCGGACCTGCCGATTCTCATGTGCACGGGCACGGCATCTACTCTGGATGGATTGCACGCGGAACACCCCAATATACTGGGTTTGCTGCACAAGCCGATCCGTTATGAGGATTTATCACGGATGGTCCGGGAAGTATTGGATCAGACAAAGGGCAAGGTATAAGC
>JABDRH010000560.1 GCA_013041835.1 Desulfatitalea sp.
GTGTGTGTTGCAGGTAGTGGGTAAATTCGTGCGCCAGGATGGCTTGCCGGTGGCAGGCATCGAGGAAACTGCCCACGTAAACAATGTTACTGGGCGGATCGAAAAGCCCTACGATTTCATCAAGATAAACCTTGAGGATGGCCTGCGCGCGATCCTCGCCGTATTCGGTTTCCCAGCGCAGGTAAGCCTTGCGGTTGTTGTTAATGAAGACCTGTTTGATTTCCACGCGCGTTACCCAACGAATTTGCGGCATGGGAATATCCGACGGTGCGCCCATTTGCCCGGCGGTCCATTGGAAGATGGTTTCATCGGTCCGTCCGTAACCCGCGGCGCTCCATAAGGGCAGGATGATCATTGCACAAACAACAATATTGAAAAGGCTGGGAAGCTGCCTCATCGCCGGTCGACCCTTTTTTTTCAGATCCAGCTAAGGTATCGACCATCTCTCCCAAATCCTTAAGGCTCAAGGCGATTTCTGTCAAAGAACATACCCTATTGCGCAGGCATAGATGCGGAGCTTATTTTTACACGAGCCCTTAAGGGGAAGCTAAACGATGGCGCTCCCGCGCCGCCAGCCAATCCTGCATTTCCATGATGCATTTGGACAGGTGGTAGCGGCCGTCGGCAAAAACGCCGTAGTCGCCACCGCCGGCCATGGCCGCGTTAAAACGGATGGTATTGGCGTACATGAGCCAAGCGTCGCTCCAGCGCCGCTCGATGAATTCGTCGAAGAGGCTGCCCTTCTCGCCGCCGGCACCCTGGGCGTATCCCTTTTCCCAAATCGCCTCCATCAGGCGGGTAGCCGTGAGCACCTCGGCGTTGGTGGAGGCGATGGTGTGATCCAGGCGGGTAAAGTGACCGGCGGTCCACCCGGTGCCGTGACAGGCCCGGCAAGTGCGCTGCATTTTAGCACGACGCACATCGATCTGCGCGCCGTCGATGAGGAAGGCGGCGGCAGCGGTACCATCCAAATCTGTGGGCAGAGGCATACCGGCGCCGTTGCGTATGACGCTGGTATCCGGCGACTTGGGTTGCGGGTGTGCATAGATCAAACCAAAAATACGCCACCCCAGCCGGTCGTTCACGCGGTGCGTCCGCCGGCTGACGGTTTGGCCTTCGCTATCGACAACCAGGCTCATGTGACATGCGGCGCAAGTGGGCGCTGTGAAGTCAACGCCCAAGGTCCAGGGCACGCGATCGAAATGCCAGGCTTGGTGCGTCGCGGAAAAAATATTGCCGTGCTTGCTGGCGGCATAGACTTTGTAAGCCGGTACATCCGGACCGGCGTGGCACTCTTTACACGTATAGGGTTTGCGGGCCGTCTCGATGTCGAACTGGTGACGCGGGTGGCAACTGGAGCAAGCGCCCCGGCTGCCGTCCAGATTGATGCGGCCCACGCCCTGATTGGGCCAACCCCGGATGATGGGAAATTCGAGTTCACCCACATCGGTGTCACGGGTTTGCATTCCGGTCTTGGTCAGCCGGGTGCCGTGGCAGTAGAAGCACGCTTCGGCCCGGGTCGGGTCCGCGGCCGGTTCAAAAACGACCTTGGCTTGGTGCAAACGGCTCGGCCCAAGGATGGTCCGCTCCAGATCGTTGTATAGCCGGTTGTCGGCCAGATTGCCATGGGCCGCCGACATGATGTTCTCGGCATACTCCGCTCGCTCCTGGACATGGCACACGGCGCAATCATCCGGGCTGACCACGATGTGGATGGCGTACCCGTTATGCGCGAAGGTGTCGGCGTGCGCATCACCGCGCAGGGTGTGGCACTCGGCACACCCCACACTGACAGCCTGCAAAGGTTTGGGAACCTGTTTGGCCGAAACCTTGCGCGCCAATCCTTTGACCGCCTGGGCCGCCTGGGGCGTAATGACGGCATGGCGGCTGCGCCGCCAATCGGCCACAATGCCCGGATGGACGGCGGCGTGGCAATCCAGGCACGCTTGAGTATCCCCACTGATGGGTGCATCGCCGGCCGCCGCTGAAGCGGCCGCAGTCAAAAGCATCAGTCCAATCCACAATCGAACAAACCCACCGCGCATAATGCCTCCTGACAAAGTATCTGATCCAAGCCCGACTCGGTTTCTGACAAATCGTGTGAATGGTTTACCATTCACTATAAAATATAGGAACTTGCTTCTTCTGAAAACGACTATTTCAAAATTTCGATTGTATTGCAGGTGACCTGCCCCCAGTATCAGTGCGTTTGGCGATTAGAACGGATGCCCGACCATGGCCCAGCCGTTCACCCCTTCATCTGAAAACCCAAAGTCCAGCCGGACCACCCCGCCGGCGACCATGGCCCGTACCCCAGCGCCGGCATCCAGCTTCCAATTCCGGAGCAGTTGGCTATCATATTCGTTGGCCACCCGTCCACCCTCTGCAAAAAGCACGAACTGCCACCAGTCCATATTGAGAAACTTCAACCAACGCACTTGGCCCAACGGGTTCCAGTTTGGCGTATAGCGATATTCTCCCGCAGTGTAAATCACGCTGCGGTCATTGAAGCGATTTTGAGGATAGCCGCGCATACGAAACATCCCCCCCAGGTTGGCACCTTCATAGTGTGGTGGTGTGTTTTGCAGCACGATACGGCCTGTTGGGTCAATTTCCTCACGCCGACTCAGAACGTGACCTGTCCATATGTTGAGAGCCACCACCTGTTGCTTGGACTTCCTCGATGCGCCCAGCGAAAAGTATTTACTGGCCTCGAATTGGATAAAATTCCACGGTTCCGTCGACTCGAACCATGCAAACGCCTGGGTAAAAGAGAGGTATTGACTGCTGCCAAAGGATGGGTTTGGAGCAAAATCGGTGTTGTCATAAAGGATCCCCAATTCAACAGGATGAATTGAACGCTCAAAATCGGCCACATCGGTCTTGAAGGATTGAAAACGGTTGTACTGGCGCAAAGTGATCAGGGTCACACCACTTGAAAGTGGGTTCCACCGCCTGCCACCACTGGGCGCTGATGTACGCATGCCGCCCTTAAGGTGGTAGTCTACAAGTCCGGCCTCTTTGGCACCGGCCCCCCAAGGGAGCACATAGTCAAGCCTAAAATCCAACCAGTTATCCTGTCCGGGTGTCTCGACATAATCCGCTTCATCGGAATCATTGCCACCCGGACGCGGATCGCCGGGCGCGAAGGCCAAGGCAGTGTAAGCCCGCTGCCTTGGAAAGTGCCCCTC
>JABDRH010000138.1 GCA_013041835.1 Desulfatitalea sp.
GGGGCAGTCGACGGAAGTTGCAGTCGGTCAAAGGGCACAATTCGTCATAGTCGTAAAAAACCACCCGGCCCAACTGGGTGACGCCGAAGTTCTTGATCAACAGATCACCGGGAAAGATGTTGATGCGCGCCAGATCCTTGATGGCCCAGCCGTATTCGATGACCGCCGCTTCAGCCGTCTTGGTATCAGCCTGGCGCAAGTAAAGATCCAAAGGCATCATGCGCCGCTCCACGTACACGTGGTGCAGGATAACCCGGTTCTTTTCGATGGTGGTGGTGCGTTGGGCTTCATTTTCAATCTCCGCCAGCAGCTCGGGCGCAAAGCAGCAGTCCTCGATCTGCAGATTCTCGAAGGTCTGCACATCGACCAGGCGACCGGCCCGGTCGTGCTTGAACACGTATTCGTATTTTCCCATCACCTGCTGGTGCGTAGCGTGTTTGGGCGCGGCGAAACGGTCGCGGATCAGTTTATAAACCAGATCATCCTGGGGCATGTTGAAAGCGATCATCACCATGCCGCGCTGGCCCGGTGAAAAATCGAACCGGTCCAGGCTGCACACCCGTTGATGCACCAGCAGGTCGCGGTAGAGTTCCGTTTTGCCATGCTTATTGTATCCCAGCCCGATGTACAACTCGGCCACGCGTTTGGAGGGCATGAGCGCCTTGAGAAACCGCACCAGCTCCCTGGGGCAGGCGCTGAGCACATGAAAATAAGTGTGGCTGAAACTGAAAAGGATGCGAATGTCTTCGGACCTGAGCAGCAGCGCATCCACATATAGGCCGTCATCCCCATTGCCCAGGGCAAATACCAGGGGAAGCTGCAGATCCCGGCCTACGATCCGTCCGATCAGATAGGCGCCCATTTCGCGGTAAAAGGGCGAGGTGACCATCTCGATGCGAAAAGCCCCCCGGCCATTGGCGTGTTTGTCCAATGCCATGCGGATGCGTTCGGCGCAAAGCCGCGCATCGATTCGCAGGTGGGCATAGGGCGCCGGCAAATCGAAGCGCTTGAGCACGGATTCAATGATCTCGGCCGTTGGGTCGTCCATATCCATATTGAACAACAACGAATCGTGGCGGCTGGGCGCATCGGCATCCGACGCAGGCGCCACGAACTCCAGTTCGGGTTCGATGCCAACGGTTTGCAACATACGGCGGTTGACGGAATTATAAAACGTGGCGGCCAATTCACTGTCGTGCCGCTGGTCGATGCAATCTGAAAAGCGGCGTTTCATGGTGCGCCACACCGTCGGGTCCTGAGCCCGGAGCCCCAAACAATCGGCCACGTGCCGACACGTTTCGCTGACCACCGCCTGGTAAAGATCAAGCCGCGCCACGGTGTCCCGCCGCATGCCCGGCCAGTTTTGCCCGGCAAAATGGTCCGCCGCGCGGCGTGTGATGGCTTCGAAGCGGCGACCGTAGCCCGTGAAGCCGAGCCACAACGCGTCCAGGGCGCGGTCGGCCGAGTCGCTGTGTTTCTGAAAAGCCGCTGTATGCTCGCGCTTCATGCTTTCGATTCCGCCAAGGTTTCGTTTCAATCCATTTTGGGCAGGTGACATATGTCCAACAATATGCCGACTGAAATAATGCGCGTCAAGTTCAGTCATGCATTGAGCCATTCAGATGACTGTGGTACGGAATAAAATTAAAATCATCCGATATCGCGAAGATCTTCCTCATCCCTTGCATGGCCGGCCATGTCTTTCGTGCCGGACAACACAAATGCAAAGAAGTCAAGGTGAAAGCAATTGCCCTTAACGCCCCAAAAGGAGGACCCTTGATGGCATCCCCAAGCTTCAACCCGTTGACCGCTTCCAGGGACATGTTCGCTTACATGGTCGATGCAACGCAGCGCGGCGTGCTTTATTGGGACGTGATGCGCCAACGCGGCAACCAATACATTGCCCACATGGCCGAAACCGTACCCAACGTTCTGCATTTCAAATGTGAATTGGTGATGGACGGCCGAAATTTGCCGCGTCCGGTGAATTACGGATTCGTAAAAATCCATCCACCTAAAGGCGTGCGAACGCATGAATCCAAACGCCCCTTCGTGGTCATCGATCCCAGGGCCGGCCACGGCCCCGGCATCGGCGGCTTCAAGCCGGAAAGTGAAATCGGCGAAGCCCTGGACGCCGGGCATCCGTGTTATTTCATCGGCTTTACCCCTTACCCCGAACCCGGACAAACCATCGAATCGGTGATCGACGCCTGGGCCGTTTTTATCGAAGCGATCACCCAGCGGCATCCCCAAGCCGGCGGCAAACCCGTGGTCATCGGCAACTGCCAGGCGGGTTGGGCGCTGATGATGCTCGCGGCCAAGCATCCCGACCTGTGCGGCCCCATCATGCTCGCCGGATCGCCGATCTCCTTTTGGGCCGGCGTGCGCGGCATCAACCCCATGCGCTACACCGGCGGCATGTTGGCCGGCAGTTGGCTCACGGCCCTGACCAGCGACCTGGGCAACGGCCGATTCGACGGCGCCTGGCTGGTCCAAAACTTTGAAAATCTCAATCCATCCAACACGCTGTGGGGCAAGCAGTATAACTTGTATGCCAACATCGATACCGAAGCATCCCGCTACCTGGAGTTCGAGCGCTGGTGGGGCGGCCATGTGCTGCTGACCGGCGAAGAGATCCAGTACATCGTGGACAACCTGTTCGTGGGCAACAAGCTCAGCAACGCCCAGATGGTCACCCAGGACGGCGTGCGGCTCGATTTGAGAAAAATCCACGGCCCCATCATCTGCCTCTGCTCCAAGGGCGACAACATCACGCCACCCCAGCAGGCCCTGGACTGGATTCTGGACCTTTACGGCAACGACGACGACATCCTGGCGGCCGGACAGACCATCGTCTACACGGTGCATGAAACCATCGGCCATTTGGGCCTCTTCGTCTCAAGCAGCGTGGCCGAGAAAGAACACGAAGAGTTCGCCAGCAATATCGAAATGATCGATTGTCTGCCGCCCGGACTGTACGAAGCCATCATGGAAAAGAAAAGCGACAAGGACGCCGACAGCGGCCTGGTCATCGGCAACTATATCTCCCGCTACGAACGGCGCACCTTGCAGGACATCCGCGATATGGGCGTCAATACACGTTCCGAGGATCGCTGCTTTGCCACCGTGGCGCGGCTTTCCGAAACCACCCACGGGCTTTACCGCACCACAATGCAGCCCATGGCGCGCGCCATGGCCTCCGAAACCACCGCCGAAGGGTTGCGGCGCTCGCATCCGCTCAGACTCTCCTACGAACTATGCTCGGATCATAATCCGGCGGTTCAACCCCTGGCCGCGGCGGCCGAACAAGTGCGCGCCCATCGTCAGCCCGTGGCCGCGGACAATCTCTTCCTGCAGTGGGAAAAATGCTGCGCAGCGTGGATGACCCATAGCCTGAACGTATTCCGGGACTGCCGCGACCGAATGGTGGAACAAAGCTTTTTCGGAATCTACAATCAACCCTGGCTGCAAGCCCTGATGGGCCTTGGGGCATCGGATGAACCGCCACGCGTCCGGCCCGGCCGGGATCCGGAACGCATCGCCCATGTCCAACGCCAGATCGAGATGCTGCACGCCAATATGGACCAGGGCGGACCCAGGGAGGCCACCATCCGCGCCATTGCCTACATCCACATGGCAAAAA
>JABDRH010000571.1 GCA_013041835.1 Desulfatitalea sp.
TTACGCATCCGGCCTTCCGCTATTTGGGGCCCTCACCCCAGGACATGTATCTGTATCTCGAAAATTTGGGCATCAAGAAGATGAAGGAGATCATGCTGACCATGCGCCCTCTTTCCGCCGATGAAGCCGAGCGCTGCGGATTCGTCAATAAAGTGGTGCCCAAAGAAGATTTGGAGAGATGGACGCAGGATTACGCCCAGGCGATCACCGCCATGCCCCTGGACGGCATCATGATGGGCAAGGCCATGATGAACATGATGATGGAAAGCCGCGGCAAAGGCACCGGCTCCATCGGCGCTTGGATGGGGCACGCCTGGAGCACCAACCTGGTCTACCAACCCGGTGAATGGAATTTTTTAAAGGAAAGACGAGATAAGGGTCTGACACAGGCGCTTCGGGAACGCGATGAAATGGTCGCCCCATTTTTCAGATTGCGCCAAAAGAAGAAGGAGTCCGATCATGGGTAAAAGCCGCATCCGTCCGGAAAAACTGGCCGATTACCAGGCAACGGGGTATTGGAAGGGGATGACCATGGCGATGTGCCGTGGTTATGAAGAAGACAGCCGTTGGCCCGGTCTCACCTTGCATGAGTTCTTCGACGACACCGTTGCCAGGTTTGCCGACAATGACTTTATCATCCACGGGGAAACCCGGTACACCTATAAACAGGTAGCCGACATCACGACCCGCCTCGGCGCCGGACTGGTCAGCCTGGGGTACAAAAAAAACGATGTGATCTGCGTGTTGCTGCACAATTGCCCTGAGATGGTTTTTCTGCAGATCGCGCTCTCACGCATCGGCGCCATCATTCAGCCTATTCACCTGGTTTACCGGGAGCATGAGATCAAAAAACGCATCGCGTTTTGCGAGGCCAAAGCCATCGTCATTCCGGACCAGATAAAAGCGTTCAACTATGTCGATATGATGCGGGGCATGGCCGGGCAGGCGCATGTCGACCACGTCTTCGTCGTTGGCGAAAACAAAGCCCACGGCGGCAACATCCGCTGCCTTCAAGACGTTTGGGAGACGGCCGATGCGGGCGCTTTAAAGGCTTATCTGGAAGATACCGAAGTGGACGCCAACGACATTCTCCTTCTCAATTTCACCTCCGGCACCGAAACCGCGCCCAAGGGCTTTATCCACACCCATAACACCATATTGGGCAACACCCTCACGGCCGCCTCGGATATTTGTCAATTTATCCCGGGCCAGGAGGTGATGCTCTCCTTTAGCCCCATGACCCATACCTTTGGGCATATGATCTCCTATTTTGCTTGCATGACCGGCGGAGCGACGGTCCTGGTGGATACCTATGATCCGGAAAAGGGCTTGGCACTCATCCACAAGGAGAAAATCAGTTTCGTTCAGGGAACGCCTGCCCATTTTCTCCGGTTCCTCGATCACCCGGATTTCGCGCATTATGATCTGGGTTCCCTGAAAATATTAGCCACCGGCGGCTCCGCCATTCCTCCGGCCACGGTAAAGCGTTTGGAAGAGAAAACCAGCGCCAGGCTGACCGTATGGTTCGGCATGGGCGAGGATATCATCCACACAGCGGTCTACCCGGGCGAAGCGGAAGAGGTTTTTTTGCAGACCGTCGGTCAGCCTGTCCCTGGGGCCGAGTTGGCCATCATCGGAGAAAATGGGGAACACCTGCCCGCTGGTGAAGTTGGAGAGATTGGGTTCAGAGGCGCGGCGATGTTCCTGGGATACTATAAAAACCGTGAAAAAACCGAGAGCACCCGCACCAACGACGGCTGGCTGCTCACCGGGGATACGGGATATGTCGACGGCGACGGATACCTGAGACTCTACGGAAGAAAAAAGGACATGATCAACCGCGGCGGCAGTAAGATATTTCCCCTGACCATTGAAAACGCCCTGAGCTTTCATCCAAAAATCAGCAGTGTCTCGGTCGTCGGTATTCCAGATCCCGAACTGGGTGAACGCGTATGCGCCTGTGTGATTTTAAAACCAGGCGAAAGCCTCACCCAGGAAGAAATCAAGGTCTATATCCGCGAAAAAGGCCTCAGCCACTACGAGACACCCGAGAGAATAAAAATCATGAATGATTTTCCCATGACGCCGACGGGTAAAATCAAAAAGGATTTGCTCCAAAAACAAGTGGTGGAAGATGGTATATAGACCGCCCGTACGCCATTGAACGCCATGGCGCGGCACTTCAACTCAAATGAGGAAAAGCATATGAGCAAAGTCTTTACACCTATTCAACTCGGCCCCCTGACCTTGGTCAACCGCTTGGCCTATGCGCCCATGGACACCCACTTCGGCACGGCCGACGGCTACCTGGGGCCAGGGCAGATCGAATACTACCAGGAAAGGGCCAAGGGCGGCGTCGGCTTTATTACCGTCGAGGTCAACTTTATCAACGATCGGGCCAAGGTGTGGCAAGCCCATGAAGGCGGCGTGCTCGATATCGGCGACGACAGCCACATTGAAGACTTGGCCCGGTTGCGCGATGCGATAGCCGCGGTCAATCAGGATGTCAAAGTCGCCGTGCAGATCAGCCACGTGGGAAAATACGGCGCCGGCATTCGCCAAGTACCCTCGGCCATCAATCCGCCCCTGTACGACCCGGGCATGCTATTGGAAGAGATGAGCATCGCGGACATCGAAGCCGTGATGGACGATTACGTCAAGGCCGCCGAACGGGTCAAAAAAGCCGGTTTCGACGCCGTCACCCTGCACGGCGCCCACGGCCTGCTCATCCAGCAATTCATGTCGCCGTATACCAATCAACGCACCGATGCGTACGGCCAAGACCGATTGCTTTTCCCCAAGCAATTGATTGAGCGCACGCGACAAGTGATCAGCAAGGATATGGCTTTGATCATGCGGATCAGCGCCGATGAGTTCCTGGAAGAAGTGGGCATCACCGACGGATACACCATCGAAGATATGAAGAAGATGGCGCCCGAACTGGTGGCCACCGGCCTGGATGCGATCGACGTTTCCGCCGCCACGGTGGATACGTTCTTTTGGACCACCTCGCCCGGCTATTTCAAAAAGGGGGCGTTCATGCACATGGCAAAGGCGATCAAGGCCGTCGTCGATGTGCCGGTGATGGGCGTAGGCCGCATCAACACCGGCCCATTTGCCGAAAAGATGATCAACGAAAAATTTTGCGATATCATCTGCCTGGGGCGCGCACTTTTGGCCGACCCCTACTTTGCCGGAAAATTAGAGCAGGGACGCCCGCAGGACATTCGATGCTGTATCGCCTGCAACACCTGTATCGCCACAGCGTTCCAGAAAATCAAGGTCTACTGCGCCGTCAATCCGGCGCTGGGGCGGGAAGGCGAATACACCCTCAGGCCCAAGGTCCAATCCCGCCGCAAAAAGGTCATGGTGGTGGGCGGCGGCCCCGGCGGCATGGAGGCGGCCACCGCTTTGTGCCTGAGGGGCCACGAGGTTCACCTGTTCGAACAGCAAGACGAGTTGGGCGGTCAACTCCGCTCGGCCTGCATTCCACCCGGCAAAAAGGAACTGCGCCTGCTCATCGGATATCAATCCCGTCAGATGGAAAAGGCCGGCGTCGACGTGCACCTGAAAACCGAGGTGGACGCGAACCTGATCGCGTCGGTGGCGCCCGATGTAATGGTGCTGGCGGCCGGGTCCGTGCCATGGCGGCCGGCCATCGAAGGCATCCACGGACCCAACGTGGTCACCGCCGAGGATGTGCTGCTCGGCAAGGCGACCGTGGGGGACCGGGTGGCCGTCATCGGCGGCGAATTGGTGGGGTGCGAAGTGGCGCATTACCTGGCCGAGCAGAAAAAGGCCGCCATTTACGTGATGCGTCGACATGAGCAAATGGCCACCAAGATCGAGCCGCTGACCCGCTTCGTTCTGCTCAGGAGCCTTCAGGCCCAAGGCGTTCAACTCATGCCCTGCGTCGCGTACGACAAAATTACGGAAAACGGCGTTCACATCACCGACACCAAGACCTGCAAGGAAGCATTTGTCGAAGCCGACACCATCGTTGTCGCCACGGGGAGCGTTCCCAACGCCAAGATCATTGAAATGGCCCAGGGAAAGACCAAGGAACAGCTTTACATCATCGGCGACAACTTGGAACCGAGAACCATCAAAGCCGCCATTCACGAGGGGGCGCACGTGGGACGACAAATCTAAGCTTACACGGGAGGTGTATTCATGACAGATCAATTCAATTTACTATCTTCTCCCCTGAAGATAGGCAACATGACAATCCGCAACAGAATCGTCTTCACGGCCCACGAGACCGGATACGACTTCACGCGGGACGACAACGACGGCGAGCGCTACATCAACTACCTCAATGCCCGGGCCAAGGGCGGCGTCGGCCTCATCGTTGCCGGCCCCATGATGATCGACGATACCACCGAGATGCTGGCGCTCAAGGCGCCGGACCACCAACTGATTCAGGCCAAGATGAAACGGCTGGCCGACGCCGTCCACGCATCGGGCGCCAAGATCATTTGCCAACTCGTGCACTTCGGGCGGGAGATGAGCAGCCATGAATCCCTCAAGCCCACCATGGGATTTTCGGCCCTGCCCTCGCCGGACCTGCAGTCCATGCCCCACGAAATGACCCTGGAAGAAATCGAGGGCATGATCGACAAGTATGTCGCCTATGCCAAGGATTGCAAGGCCGCCGGTATCGACGGCGTGGAGCTGCACGGCACC
>JABDRH010000573.1 GCA_013041835.1 Desulfatitalea sp.
CGATGGCACCATCCCCGATGACGACGGCACCATCCCCGATGACGATGGCACCATCCCCGATGACGATGGCACCATCCCCGATGACGACGGCACCATCCCCGATGGTGACGGCACCATCCCTGATGACGACGGCGCCATTCCCGATGGTAACGGCAACGGCGGAGATGATACCGGAGACGATGATCTGCGCTGCGAAGACCTCAAGCATCTCTGGCTGAAGCACTTGTTGTTCAAGCATTTCCATTTGAGACACCACCGCAGGCCAGCCCTGCTGGCGCGCGTGCACGCGACTCACTACAAGCCCCGGCATGCCAAACTGGTAAATGATATCGTCGTGTTCAAACTCAACACCCTGGCGCATATCATGGCCGCCTCCCACAAGATCAAGCTGATCTACAGCCCGGATGTGGTGGACCGGATCGCGGCACATTGTACCGAAGCGGAAACCGGCGTCTGCAAACCTGAATGCAACATGAGCGGAACCATCATGTCGCGCATCCCTCAGGCGCTTCTGGATTGCATGGGTCGTGGCGAGATGCCTTCCATCGTAAATCTGGATTTGGACGCGTCGGGCGACTTTAACGTGACCTTCGGCAATCAATAGCCGTCAATGATTTCATCCTAAGCACCCTCCGCCCCCGATATGCCAATATCGGGGGCGGAGGCACCTTCGCGGAGATTCGGTAGTCTACCGAATACCATAATTTAAAGGTCCTGCGGCTGATGCCCAGGACCTTTAACGTAGGACAATTCTTCGTCTCTGACCAGTTTCCTTTTGCGAATCTCCCGGATAAAAGTTTCGGTCATATCGCTGATAAAGAGGAACTCATAGCGCAAATCAAATACGTAGGCCTTGATACGCAGCTTGATGAGCGAGCGGCCCTCATGAACTTCGTTTTTACAGACAATGGTTATCGGTTTGTCCAAAAATACATACCGGGACACGCCGGCAATACGGTGAGCCAGCTTTTTTACACGATTCAAATCCACCGTCGGAGGCAAGTAGAATTCGGCTGCCACCTGACAATTGAATTCCCCGGAATTGGCGTTGGAAACAGGCTGGTTGACGATTTCGCTATTGGGGATTGAAACCAGAGAGTCATCCGGTGTCACGATGCGAACGGTCCGAAGACCAATATAGACAACTTCGCCATAGAATTCCTTCACTTGGATTTTGTCCCCCACCTGAAAGGGCCGGTCGAACAGAATCATGAGGCCGCCAAAAATATTCTTGAGGATATCCTGGGAGGCAAATCCCACGGCGATACCGGCGGAGGCGGTCATGGCGATCAGGGTCTCGATGGGAGGGGCGAAAATTCCGGCGGTAATAAAATAGATCACACTGGCCCACCCCAATATGTGAATCACCGGCGTGATACGCTTAATCAGCAACCGCGCCCGGGTCCATTTTTCGGAAAGCGCTTCTAGTATGCGTATCAGGTATTTAGAGGCAAACAGCGCCACAAAAAACACGACAACAGCCCAGAATATTTTGCCGGCCGATAAACGCCAGTTGTTACCGAATCGGTTTAACGGCATGATTTTTTCTTGCGTGCCTTCCGCCTGAAGTTTTACTGCCTGTGGATGGTCCGATTGAACCGGTGCGTCGGCGAGAATCGTGGGACAGGTGATTCCGCCAATCGATCCCATGATGGCCAGAGCAATGATTATCGATTTCATGACGCTTCGGGCATTGTTAGAGAATGTTCTTGGCTTTGAGCATGCGAACCACCGGTCGGTAGAGAAAATGGTGGATGACATAGGCGTCTCCTTCCCGGAGCAAAATCCCCCGAGCTTTCATCTGATTTAGCATCCGGATGCTGTCATCAGGGGGCAAGTTGAATATGCGGGCGAAATTCGCCCTGTTAATCCGATCGTGTTGGATCAGTGCCGCGAGGGCAAACAGTTCTTCCGGTTCCAGTTGGTGTAGAGAGGTGGAAATGCCGGTTTGTGCGGCTGATATCCGCAACTGATCCCCGGCGGTTTCCGTAATAGCCGATAACCAGAAATTCATGGCGACCCGGATATTGCCCGCCGAATGTTCGGTTAGCTGGTCGAAAAACTGCCGTTGCAGAAAGGCCTGTCGGTCGGCATCGGAAGGGAGCTTTTTCAATTTGCGATGTTGTCTGGTATCGGTCGGTTTTTCGTAGGAAATGGTGAAACCGCTGAGGCGGTGCCGCGTTAGGATAATATCGGTTGTTTCTTCCCGGCTGAGCGCCCCTAATTCAATTATCCCATTAAAATATTTGGAGATGGATACAATTCGATCCAGATAGCGCCAGTCATAATAGGTACAGGACACCAACCAGAAAATTCGATGCAGGGTGTTGGAGGCAAACAGGAGAAACGACTCCAGCACCGAAAAGCCGTCTAAGGTGCGCACAAAAAGATTGTGAATGTTTTCTACCACGCAAACAAAATTGCCATCGCCCGCTTCCACGGCATCGGTCAATTGTTCCCATTTTAAGGCGTGGGGACATGCGAACGCCTCGGCGACCATCTTTATCAATTCCCCTTCTTCGATGATGGTATCATCCAATTCAAGTCTGACGATCCGCTCGCTTTCCATGGATTGGGCTGCCAGCATGTTGATGAACGATGTTTTGCCGCTCCCCTTTTCCCCTATCAAGGCAACAGCGATGGGGTGGCCCTCCCGCCAGGTGCCTATCTTTTCCTGAAATCGTTGTGTCTCCTTGACCCGTCCAGTAAACAGTCGGCTGTCCGATAACGGCTCGGACTGAAACAGGGCCCGATAGATCGCGGGAAGCCGACCCATGCGCTGCTGGGTTTCGCTTAAAAACAAGGACAGCTCGGCTTCATTTCGTTCCGAAGTTTCCGCCAAACCGCTAATTTTACGGAGGAGGAGATAGCTGTTACGGATTGTTCTAAAAAAATGGTAGCATTTTTCCTTGGCAGTAGATAGACGATTGCTTGCCTGTTTCCATAAGCGGCGATGCAAGGACCGAAGTTTTTCCCGGCTTTTGGCTTCAGTCAGTCTCATTTTCAGGGATATAATGGCCTGGTTGTCTGCAAGCGTTTGTATTTCACCCATCAACCAACCGGCTTTCCCGGGCAGATCCCGGTTGATGTCAGCGAGAAGCTGATCCAGCTCTTGGGAAAGCACTTCGATTTGATTCACGGCACGCCCGAATGCATCTCGGGTTGCCTGCTGGCCGGAGTCGGGAGTTTCGGATGGTATGGGGACTTCATGCAGCAACCCGAGCGTGGCGTTCAGATTGAATTCGACGATTTGGTCAATTTCACCGGCCCGGCGCAGAATGTGCTGGAATCGTTCCCGGATATTGCCAGAAAACGATTGGAAAGCCGGGATGCTTTTGGAAAGAATATCCTCTGTAATCAACTCTTTTAGGGGGATGTTTTCGGTTTTGGACTTGGGCATCAGCTCGGAAAAATGTCGGCTTTGAAAGATGATATGCGTGTTTGAGACTTGTTCGACGGCATTCCCGATTCGGGTGCTATATTTTTCGAAATCCTGGAGGGGATCGAATCGGATGAAGGTGTCAATCAGGGTTGGCAGGGCCGTTTCCCGGATTGTCTGAAGCAAGGCGGTGCCTTCTTTGCGGAGACGGTCCGTCGGGTTTTCGGATTCCATTTCAGACTGGGCAACAACGTCTATGAACCGGCCGATCATTTGATTCAGACCAGTGAAATGGGGCCGGAGTCTTTCTGAAAAAGTATGGTTGATTGCAGCGGTTGTTTCCATGCATGTGACGGCAATTTGCAGCCGTAGACGGGACATTTCTATATCTTTTTTCCAATCTGCAATTTCACTGCGGACATGCACCCGCCATGCATTCATGTGAGCTTCCAGATCCTGTTCGAGTGTTTCCCGGGCCTTGTTCAATCTCTTGGCGGTGTATCGGCGATTGGGGAGCAAAGCGGTTCCGGCTTTCGTCCAACTGGCCAACGCAGCTTCGAATAGCGTTGACACCCCTTGCGCGAGGGGGT
>JABDRH010000581.1 GCA_013041835.1 Desulfatitalea sp.
CGGCAATTTCCTCGCCGGTCTCACGTGGGGCGGCACTTTATACCTGCTGAAACAATTCGATCCCAAACGATGCCTGGAGATCATCGAAAAAGAACGAATTAATTACATGGGCGGCGCGGTGATAATGTATGAGGGGATGGCGGCCCAGCCGGAATTCGAAGATGCCGACATGAGCAGTTTCTTCGCGCCTTTGGTCGGCGCCTCTCCCGTTCCGCTTCCCCTTTTGAAGCGCTGGCAGAAAAAAGGCGTCAACCTGCGACAGGGATACGGGCTCACCGAGGCTTCCTCGATCATTATCAGCCTGCCTCATTGGGCATCCGAATCGAAACTGTCCGCCATTGGATTTCATGGGTACAGTGCCGAATTTCGAGTGGTGGACGCGGAAGGCAACGACTCACCGCCGGGAGAGCCGGGAGAAATCCTTATCCGTGGTCCCGTCGTCATGCTGGGATACTGGAACAACCCCAAGGCGACGGAAGAGACCATCATTGATGGATGGCTGCACACGGGCGATGTCGGCTTAAAAGATGAAGACGGTTTCATCTCCATCGTGGACCGTGTCAAGGACATGATTATTTCCGGCGGCATCAACACCTATCCGGCAGAGATCGAAAAATGCATCTTTGAAATCGAAGGCGTGCTGGAGGCTGCCGTCATCGGCATTCCCGATGAGAAATGGGGGGAAACGGTGGGGGCGCTGATTCGCTCCAGCCGGGATATGACGGTTCAGGATGTGATCGACCATTGCAAGGCGCACTTGGCCGATTACAAGGTTCCCCGGTATGTGAAGCTGATCGGCGATCCATTGCCGCGAACAATGTCCGGCAAGCTCGTCAAGCGGAACATCAAGAAAAAATACCTGGATATTCTTCTGGAGTCAGGCAGGGCGCGATAATCGCGGGCGCGAACACCGCATGTTGACTGCAACCGGATTTGAAGGCCTTGTTGGATTGCCCCTAACAGGTACCTCCGATGGTTTATAAAAATGATGCCAACTTGATGATGAAGATGTTTTCCGCGTCAATCCATTTATATGATCGGCCAAACATCCCATGAAAGGAGATAGATATGCCAAAGGTAGCAAGACAAGGACGAATCGTGGAAATGGATCCGATTCAGCTCAGTGAGCCGTTTAAAGGCGCGATGAATAACCCGGACGTTGCCAAGCTGCTGACGACGACGGACGAAAACGGCATTCCACATTGTGTATGCAAGCATTCGATGTTGATCGTGGAAGATGACGGTGCGTACCATGGATGCATCGCCTACCTGGAACTGATCGAGATGTCGCAAAGTTACAAGAACATGATATGGACCTTCAATCTTAACAAGACCGTTGCCATCACTACCTACAACCCCGTGGACTTGACCTCCTATCAGGTCAAGGGCGTACCTTATTTATACCTGATGGAAGGTCCGCTTTGGCAGCAAATGTTAAAAAACGTATGGGAAGTGTTGCCGATGGCCGAACCTGCCGGTGCCTGGCTGATTGTTCCCACGGAAGAAAGGGACGAAAACTTTTCAACGCGCATGAAGGCCGAGGATGAAAGGTTCTATCCGCCTCACCGTGAGTGGCTCCAATTTCGAGATGCCAGTTATGCGAGACGATATGGAACCAAATAAAATTAACAATAAAGTAAAATTACTTTAGGAGATATAAAAATGACTTTTCCGGGAACTGCCCTAAAAGCCGTACGAGAAGATACTTACAACAAATGGAAATTGGGAGGGAAACCCTATCCCGTAATGAGCAGGAAGCAAGAGTATCAGCATTGCCGCGAAAAGTACCCGCAAATTCCGAAATCCATGCTTTTAAAAGATCATTGCGTCAATATCGGTGTCAAGTTCACCGAGACGGCCTGGCGCACCTTTGATGAAAGGAAAGAGTATAAACAAAGAAAAGGAGCGATCTTTCAAAAAGACAAGTATTCGGTCGCATCGAACCTGGCGCTGCCGGTGGATTTTCGGTTCGCAGATGGAACGAGCGTATTGGTCTGTGTCGCGCCCGAGGAAAAAGACCCCTATATCATTGATTACATCGATGACCGCTTCTGGCTCATGGCCGATGACGAGGTCTATGAAGAGATACACTTTCCGCTGAAACCGAAATTTTATGATAAACAGACATCTAAAGGCACCCTCATGTCCCAGGTGGGGATGTGCACCAACGTTAGAAACATCCATATCATCCCGTATCACCACTGCCACTATTTTACCGAAGGGCTTCAATGCAGAATGTGCGACATGGACCATTGCACACGCATGAAACTGAAACTGGGCGGCGCTTTCAAGATACGCATCAATGAGCAAGATACCTATGAACTTGTATATGAAGCGCTAAAAGAAGAAGGGCGTTTCAAACACATTTTTCTGACGGGCGGTTCCGATCCGCGCGCGGACTTCCAGGAGGAGTTTGATTTTCATCTGGCGCTCGTGAATGCAGTGACGCGGGCGGCCCGGGAACATGGGGTGGAAAGCTGTTCCACCTGGCCGATCATGAGCCCGGTGCGAAAGGATCAAATGAAACAATTTCAAGACGCCGGCGCGGCCGGATTCGGAATCTTTTTCGAGATCTGGGGCAAGGAAAAGTGGGAAATCATGTGCCCCGGAAAAGCCAAGCACGTGGGATGGGAAGAATGGATAAAAAGAACCCTCGACGCCGTGGAAGTATTCGGAAAGGGAAACGTGCACTGCAGCTTCGTGGCAGGTACGGAAATGATGTATGGATACAATGATATCCAGGATGCGGTGACGGATACGCTGGCCGGTTGCGAATTTTTGCTCCAAAACGGGTGTTCGCTTGGAGATACGATCCTAACGATCGAACCCGGATCTGAACTTTACAACACCGGTCAAATGGAGCCGCCGTTGGAATTTTACTGCAAGCTCGTTCTCGGACGCAACGAATTGATCAAAAAGTACGGCATTATCGGTAAAATGTGTTGGTATGACACCATGCCTTACAGCATGAATGCCGATATTACAAGATTGCTTTGAGTGCTTTGTGATCATTCTTGCCGTTTATTTCGTTAATGGTGGAAGGTAAGACGAAATGGATGAGAAGATAGCCAACAGGAATTTCAATTCAAAAAGGGAAAAGGGTGCAGACAATGAAAAGTCCAATGAATGCGAGGCAGTTGTTGTTGGTTCTGATCGTCGGCATCATCGGTGTGTGTGGCATTCAGTCGGCAGGCGCTGCTGAATTTGTACCCGGCAAAACCTACGACAAGACCAACGTCCATGAAATCCGTGATATGCTCATGCAGTCTATTTTCCTATGGGTGACCGAAGATCAATATGCCGTAAAAACAGCCACGATCGACGGTTATGGTCAAAATTCAAAGTTTTTGGAACTTAGCAAGCAGAATGAAGGCGTATATGGCTTTAATAAAAATGGGAACCTGATTGTTAAAGCCACGGGCAAAGCACCCACCTATATCGAAGGGTTGCCTTTTCCGGCGATCGATACGTCAGATCCAAGGGCGGGGTATCAGATTGTCGAGAATTATTTTGCATCCAAAATGTGGCATGAGGGGACCAACGGCTATGGCGGGCGTGTGTTGTGGATTGGAAGAAACAAAGTGGAAAGAAAAGTTTTTACATCTCAAGTCGTGCTGCCATTTTTGAACCGCCGGAGAGGAGAACTTTCCAACCCGAATGGATATCGGCAACTGGATATGTCTTATGTTACTTCACCGATGGAGGTAAAAGGCACGACGCAAATGAGTTATGTCTTTCTGGACGACAGGGAGGATTCCGCTTTTGCATTTGTCCCCGCTATCCGCAGAGTCCGCCGTGTTTCCGCCGCAACCCGTTCCGATCCATTTTTGGGCTCCGACGCCACTGTCGATGACACCACCGGCTTTCAAGGCAAAGTGTCGAGTATGGACTGGAAACTGATCGGGGAAACGACGATATTGGCGCCCTTTTCAACGGCGAAAACCGTTACGCTTCCGATCAACCCCGACGGAAGCTATACAAAGGTCTACGACACGCCGGTCAAGTACGGCTTCGAGGACGAAAGCTGGCAAGGCCCCGCCTATTCCCCCATATCCGTGATCTGGGTCCCCAGGCAAGCCTATATCGTTGAAGCTGTTCCCAAGGATCCTTATTACAATTATTCCAAACAAATTGTCTATTTTGACAAGAAAACATCCCAGATGTTGGAAAAGGAGATGTATAATCGCGCGGGGGAATTCTGGAAGACCCTTCTTCTGGTGAAAAAGAAAACCGTTTTATCGAATGGCGAGATTGTTTTGGCCGGCTCTGACGTCGAATTCTACATGGATTGGAAAGCCAAACACGCCACGGCCGGCATACTGGAAAGTGTACAAGGCCAGATCACGATCGACGGGAATATTCCCATCAATAGGATCAACGCCAAGTTTTTCACTGAAGCCAATTTGAAACAGATCACGAAATGACGCCATGGAAAACGAATGGATGAATCCGCCAAAACCCACGGCCATCGTTGTCGGTGCGGGGTTGTCCGGACTCACCGCGGCGTATCGTCTGCACAAGGCGGGCTGGAACGTAAAGGTGCTCGAGGCCGGTGACGGCGTGGGAGGACGCGTTCAGACCGTAACCAAGGGCGGGTATGTCATGGACACCGGCGCCACTGTTATTTGCGCCAGCTATCACGCCTACATGAATTTGGCCGAAGAGATCGGCCTGGATAAGCAAATGACGGCCACCACCCCTTATGTCGGGGTGGTTCGGAACGGATGCATCCATGAACTCGATATTCGTCATATGGCGCGCAGCACCATCAAGACCCAATTGTTTTCGGTACGATCCAAGGTGCTTTTGTTGCGGGTGATCGTTGATCTTGTTCGTGCGCGCTCAAAAGGCCTTCTGGATTATTCGGATATGCGAAAATCGGCGCCGCTGGATACGGAAAGCGCCCGTGATTATGTGCTTCGAACCGTGAATGCGGAGATCAACGATGATCTTTGCGAGCCCATGGTCCGGACCATGTTGCTGGCCAATTCCGACAAGGCTTCCAAGGTCGAATTTTTTTCGGCCCTGGCCAATGGATTCGGAAACCGAATCGCGGAAGATCTTGCGCCACTCGATCCCACGGGCGATGATTTGATGGACCGCGCCTGGCGCGTCTATTCTGGCTTGTCTGGGAATGCAAGCTCATTAGCAAATGACGAGGAAGGTGTAAATATAAAAATATAAAGGGCGTCCCCTAACTCTCTAACTCTACGCTAAACTACTTTATGGATGGATTTATGTCAAGCGTTAAGTACCTGTCCCTATTTTCCCTATTTTCCATGCGTCCATGCGTCGTCACAGAATTGTCTATTTTCCGAATAATTTCAAAAAGAATATACTTCAAAACCCTCTTTTCACAAGATTGCATCCCCCCTAAATCAATAATTTTATTATGCAGCTCAATTATTCTGTCTGATTTCATTTTAATATATCTATTGTTATTAAGAAGTAATTTAAGATTTCTGTACGCATCCTTTATTTCAGAATTGTCAATATTTATATCAGTAATTCTCCACCCACCCGACTCTCTTTTAACTACAATAAGATCTTCAATATAATTAATATGTTCATTAAAAAAAAACTTATTACCCCCCCCATGCCTTTCAACCTCCTTCAATAAAACGCTCACGCCTATTCTGTCTTTATTCAAAAATGGTAACCAAAATTGATTTCTTTTTAAATGTATTCTATAATCACCCTTCTCCATTAAATCGTATTTCTCAAGCAAAGACATTTCTAACAAAAAAGACATTTCAGAAAAATCATTATTATCAAGGATTTCTTTTTGATCCTGTGTTAAATAACGAGCAGCCTCAATAAAGTCACGATTCTTTATATCTCTAAAAAAACTATTAACCACATTATCTATACTATGGTTTTCACCAAGTATGGAAACAAAAACTATGAATACAAAAAATAAAATCGCTGCGATCAATATTATTACATGTAAATATTTCATGGTTCCTCTTCAAGTCTATCAAATTATCAATCATTGCAAAATCAGCAAAAGCGACTATTAGCTATGGCAATTTTGAATTCAAATTGATATAAATAAATCATACGATCAAATAAATGTCTTTTTCAAAATTAACCGCAAAGGATAAAATATTCATATTCCTTTTGTGGGCCCCAGCTAATTTTATATCAAGGACCGTCTATTTATTCGTCATGTATCATATCTATATATGATAGCTCACATTCGTACGCCATTATAGATAATTTTATTTCTTTATCAAGTCCCTCTTGGACAGATAATAAGTCTGCCCCAACATTAAATACATCTCCTATGCTGATATCACCAAATATTTGTACTATGCTCTTCGTTGCGTGTTCAGCTCGAGCACGATTGTATGCATCTTCAACATTTTCTTTCAAAACCTCAAATGCTTGATTATATGAATCTGTAAGCTCGTCGTTTACAGGGTATCGTCTTACCCGGTTCAATTTTGATGCAATCTTCTCAAGAGTATCAAGCGTTTCATTAAATATCAACGCAAACGCCGAAGTCCAAGCCCCCTGAAAAGCCCCATCCGCGAAGCTACCTCTCGCCAATTCCGCGCCTATGCCGCCGGTGACAGCCCCCACCGTCACTCGCCCAACTAGTTGGGACCCAAAATCTTCGGGCAATTTACCGC
>JABDRH010000589.1 GCA_013041835.1 Desulfatitalea sp.
CGATGCGGGCGGACTTTTTATACGGTTTGTTGTAATCGTTTTTCAACTCACGCATGGCGAACAACACACGCCGGTGGACCGGTTTAAGACCATCGCGCACATCGGGCAGGGCACGGCCGATAATAACGCTCATGGCATAGTCGAGATAGGATTTTTTCATCTCCTTCTCGATGCTGACTATCGGCTGAACATCAGTTGTGGTCATCGTATCACCTTCATTCTTGAATTAAATCAATATCTTTACAGCGGGTTTCGCAGCGCTTTCTCACGCATGAGCTGCAGGGTCGGTCAACGGACAACGCATAATGGACTATTGCGGATTGGACTCGACAAACTGCTGATAGTTGGCGCGGTAAATATCGGCCATGGTTAAAAAGGCGGTCACCATTAACGGTCCGTAAATAATGCCGAGCAGTCCGAACATCTTCAGGCCCCCGATAATGGCGAAAAAAATCAATAGCGGGTGGATCTTCACCTGTTTGCCGACCAGCCTGGGCTTGAATAAATACTCCGTGCAGCCTGAGACCACCAGGTAAAAAACGATAAAAACGATGCTTAACGCGATACGCCCCTTTGCAACCAAATAGATGATCGTGGGAATGAAAACCACGCCGATTCCCACAATGGGGATAAAGGCCAGCAGCCCCATAATCACTCCCCACAAAAAGGCCGACGGAAAACCGGAGATCCAAAAGAGAACACCGCCAAAAACCCCTTGGAGCACACCGGCAATCCCATTACCAATCAGTACCGCATGGGTCATCTTTCTGAACTTGCCGATGAGTAGACGTTCCTGATCCATGGGCAGAGGGGAAAGATCGATGATATAAGAAACCAAGGGCCGGCCGTCCACGAGCAGAAAATAGATCACCATCAGCATGAGAAAGAAGTTGATAACGAAGGACAAGGTGTTGGAGGCGATATTGCGTGCCTGTTCGTACAAAAAAAACCCCACCTGCCTAACAATCTCTGAAACACCGTTTTTTATCTCATTGCCGGTCAGCTCGTAGTTGAAATTGCTCAGCACTGTGTTGATACGCTCGAGCAGGTGCGTTTCGGTCAGCAGCGTATTGATCTGGTCGTTGAATACCGCGCCCTTGGCCATCTCATACAGGCCCAAGGCCTGTTGGGTCAAACTGCCCACGAAAAAAACGATGGGAATGAAAAGGATCAAAAAAACGATAAAGCAAGTCGCAAAAGCGGCAACGGGTGCGCCGATCCTGGGAGGCCGGTGGATCGTTGCATACAACGGATAGCAGACACTGGCGCCTACGGCGCCCAGGATCAGGATCGGAATAAATGAAGAGAGCAGCCATCCCATCCCAAAAATAGTAATGATGAAACAGATCAGGAAGAACCATAAAATGGGATTTCGGGTATTCAACTCAGCCATGGCGTCTCCGCTCAATCGACAAGCGCTAACTATAATTCACGAACCTACCCGCAACGCAGGCGGCACCGCCGCCGGGAAGGGGAACAACGGTGCGTTTGCGAATGCCTTGGAAAGGAGTGCCGCCGATAGACGGTTCGGCAGCCAATTTGAACAGAAAAGAGAAAGACCCTGGGTGAGTACTGAAATGCCTGGTCACAAGATGCGAAATACCCCACGCCCCGTAATCGGCGCAAATTCAACGCCCGTCGCTCGCCCATCTGGGACGGCGTCCTCTCAACCATTCACACCCGCTACGATGCCTTGGCTCCGCAACCGGCTATTTCATCGGAAGTGAGGAAGAAGCGAATGTATTGTTTCTTCCTCACCCCATACATGTGGCATAGGCGCCGTAACAAAACGAGGCTGGCTTTTGCAGCGGCGGTGTGTTACCGGCTGACCAAAGCACCGGCGGTCACCAACAGCAGCGCTTCATAGATCCACAAGGCCGTTAAACCACCAAAAATCGCATAAACGATGCCGCCCCCAATGATTGCCGGCACTGCGCAAAAGACCAAGATTGCCAATCGTCGACTTATCTCCATAGAAGCTGATTCCCAGTTCCTGTTATGCGTCCAATCCCTCGCCGGCACCTCCTTGCAAGGCGCCTGCAAACAAAATGCATTAATAGCAGAACTGTCTAAAATGTAAATCAAAAAAGCCGGAACACAGGCCCACTGCAACCGTATTGAACCGACTCTCTGCTAACCCGCTGCAATGGCTCATATTCAAGCCGGTATGAAAAATGCAGGCAACATCCCGGAACGACACAGTCGCCTATCGTTCAATGATCATGGCCATGCCCATACCGCCGCCGATACACATGCTGATCAAGCCGGTGCCGTAGGCCTTGCGCACCATTTGATTCATGCCGGTCACCATCTGGCGAGCGCCGGTGGCACCGATGGGATGCCCCAAACTGATGCCTGAGCCCAGTTCATTGGGTTTTTCAAAATCAATGGTCAGCTCGCGCATGCAGCCGATCGCCTGGGCGGCAAACGCCTCGTTAAGTTCGATCATCTCCAGATCCGCCATGGTCATGCCCGTGGCAGCCAGCACCTTGCGAATGGCCGGTACCGGTCCTAAGCCCATATAAGCCGGATCGAGGCCGCCGGACGCAAAGGCTTTGATGGACGCCACCGGCGTCAGCCCCATCGCGGCGGCCTTGGCTTCGCTCATCATCACCACCGCAGCAGCGCCGTCATTGATGCCTGACGCATTGCCAGCCGTAACGCTGCCGTCTTTTTTAAATGCGGGTCGAAGTTTGGCCATCTTTTCCATGCTGGTATCCATGGGGCGCTCATCGGTGTCCACCACGGTTTCACCCTTGCGGCTGGAAATGGTCACCGGTATGATTTCGTCGGCAAAATACCCCTGTTTAATGGCGTCCATGGCACGCTGGTGGCTCAATACCCCCAAACGGTCCTGTTCCTCTCTGCTGATGTCGTAAAGGGCGGCAATATTTTCAGCGGTGAGCCCCATATGGTAGCCATAAAATTTTTCGTACAGACCATCGAAAACCATCAGATCGTAGACATCGCCGACACCGGTCAGCTCCATGCGATATCCCCAACGCGCCTTGGGCAGCGCCAAAGGAGTCTGACTCATGCTCTCCTGGCCGCCCGCCACCACCACCTCGGCCTGGCCGGTCATGATGGCCTGGGCGCCCAGTGCAATGGCCTTCAGTCCGGACCCGCACACTTTGTTCATGGTAAAAGCCGGCGTCTCCTTGGGCAATCCGGCCTTAATCATGCTCTGACGGGCTGGATTTTGCCCCAGACCGGCTTGGAGCACATTGCCCATAATCACCTCATCCACGGCCACCGGTTGGGCTGCCGCATCCCATGCTTGGTTCGCCTTTTCCAATTCGATCAAGCCCTGGTCCTTAAGTTTATCCGCAGCTACCGCAAGCATTCGTTCGTCGGCGATCGGCCGCAGACCGGCCTTTTGCAGCGCGCCACGAATCGCCAAGGCGCCCAATTCGATGGCCGAGACATCCTTTAGCGCACCGCCAAACGATCCCACGGCTGTCCTCGCTCCATTTACGATAACAACTTTATTCATGACGCTCCCCCTTGTGTTGATTTCTTAACCTTAACGCTTTAATATTATAAAAATAAAAGTAACGATACGCCATGCAAGGCGACTTTCATACCACAGTTGGTGCCTATAACCAATACCTATAATTACGCAAACAGGCGCATGACCTTGGGCGCCTTGGCTGAAAGGCCCACGCAAAAACAATTATGTGCTTGATTCTCTTCGCGTATGACACGCATCCCCATCTTCGATTGGTATTGGCCGCCAACCGGGACGAATATTATCGCCGGCCCACAGCGCCGGCAGACTTTTGGCCCGACTGCCCCCACATCCTCGCCGGTCGTGATCTGGCGCACTACGGAACCTGGATGGGGGTGACCCGCAGCGGCCGCCTGGCAGCCATCACCAACTATCGCGCCCCTTCCACCCTCAAAACCAACGCCCCCTCGCGCGGGCGCCTGGTTTCCGACTTTCTCGCCGGCGATACACCACCCGACGCCTATCTTCGGCAGATCGCAAGCATGGCCGACCAATACAACGGATTTAACCTGATCATAGGGGACCCGGAAGATCTTTTTTACTACTCCAACCAGAGCCGGAACATCATGCAACTGTCACCCGGCGTTTACGGCCTGAGCAATCATTTGCTTGACACGCCTTGGCCAAAAGTAGCCAAAGGCAAGCAACGGTTACGCCAACTGCTGAGCGATGGCACGCCACCGGTACCCGAACCCTTTTTTCATCTGATGCGAGACCAGACCGTGCCTCCGGACGCGCAACTCCCCGACACCGGAGTAGGCTTACCATTGGAGCGATTGCTCGGCTCTGTTTTCATCAAAAGCCCCGGGTACGGCACGCGCAACACGACATTGCTTTTCTGGGAAAAACACGACCGCCTGGACTTTTACGAACAGACCTGGGAAACGGCTAGCGCGGCGCCGCAACCGGGCGAACTGCGCCATTTCCGTTTGGATATATGCGGGCAGTCATGAATCTGCTGAAGCGGACAGGGATGAGATAGAGACCTTTTGCAGGCAACCGGCAAACTTGAAGCCGATAATTTTGTATATCAGCTTGGCAACGGCATAGGCAGAATTGATATCATGGGGTTGATGGGCAAGTTCGACCACGTCGACACCGACGACTTGTTTGGTCTCAAAGATGGCCATCAGCAAATCGAGCATCTCCTGCCAACCGAATCCTCCGGGTTCAGGCGTGCCGGTGCTGGCAACAACGCTCCAGTCAAACACATCCACATCCAACGTGATGAACACCTTCGGCGGCAACTCAGCCAGCGCGCGGCATATGTCAAATTGACCCAAACGCCACTGACGCATCGTGCACAGGGATATATTGTCACGTTTAACCCGACGGGCCTCCTCGGCCGCCATGCTGCGTATTCCGATCTGCAGCGTGTGTGATGTCATTTCTCGAATACGCGCCATGACGCAGGCGTGGCTGTGGGGACTACCCTCGTAGCGATCCCTTAAATCGGCATGGGCATCCAGTTGAATGACGCCGAATTCAGGGCAGTAGCGGCCGACGCTTTGAACAAAACCGCTGGTTATCGAGTGATCGCCGCCCACCACCACTGGGAATTTGCTCTGAGCCAACAGCTCATCCGTCAAGGTCTCCAGCAGTGCGAGCATCTGAACAGGATCATCCGGAATCAGGGGTGCGGCCACCGTGCCCAATCCCACACGGTAGGGTTCGGCATCCAACACCTCGTCGTAGTACTCCACTTGCCGTGAAGCCGCCAACACCGCCTGGGGTGCGCCGGCCGCGCCAAGGCCGTAGGACACACCGCCCTCGTAGGCAAACGGCACCACCACAGCCTGGGCCCGCTTTAAATCACAAAAGTCTTCCGGTGGCATGAGGAACGGGGTTGGGTGCGGCGTCATGCGTCATGCTCCAATTGTTTCACACGTGCGTCCATGGATTCGGCAATACGCCGAGACTCCCGCGGCCGGCACATATCGAGGGCATAGGCCGCCAGCAGCGGAAAGATGATGCTGTACTCGCCCCATACCTGGATCAGGTTATCGGTATCGGCATGATGATACTTGCCCCAGGTCACCGCCTCGCCGAAGGTACAACTAGACAAGCTGCCCTCGCGCTCGACAGCCGTTCCAATTTGAATTCCCCGATCGGCGCCAACGAAATCCACCCCCAAAATCTGGCTGATGGTGGGTCCAGTCTGCTGAATGAAATTTTTAGGTCCTCCCCCGCCCAACTCCAGAAATCCGGTCTGGCCGGCGGCATAGGCAATGGCCGCCGAATGGAAGATATCCTTCTGGGCCGACAGGTGCACGGGAAAACCCTGGGCATCGGTACGAACGAGATTCATGGCAATGGAATGATTGGACAGTGAATCCCAGAAGATGGGAACACCCAGAATTGCGGCGGCGATGGTAAAACTTCTGTCCGGATACGGCGCCTGCTCCGCCGCCCAGCATCCCAAATGGTAATTGAATTCCCATGAACTGAGAGGGCCGCCGCGCATCAGCTCATACCGCTCTTTTATAAAGCGTCGAATGATTTCGTCCTGGGCTTGCAGAGTCTCCTTTTCACGAATACCGATATCATAAATGCGGGTGTCGCCATGCCGGCGCAACAGGTCATCGTCTTGTTGCGGATGAATGGCTTTGACCGGCAAATCAAAAGCAAAGTGCAAGTCATGATAGACTTGCGCACCCGTCGAGCAGATCACATCCACAAAGCCGGCCTCCAACAGGGAAATCACCATGCCGCCCATGCCGCCCGCAATCCCGGCACCGGCAATGCCCAACCAAATCGTATCACCTTGATCGATCATGCGGGTGTATAGATGGGCCGCACGAAAAAGATGCCGTGCTTCGAAGCAAGTTCGGCCCATGGCCTCAATCAAGCGAGAAGCCGTCATACCAGTAGATAATCTTGAAGGAACGATATCCGGCGCTTTTTTAAATAATGATTTCATCGCAGCCTAAGTCAGAAGCATTACCGCAGATGCCAACACAGTGGTCCACAGACCGTTCTGGTGTCCGTGGGCCGCCTTGGCCACGCTGCGGCTAACAAAAAGCCGATCCTTGCCGGCGACATAATGCTGCCTGCGCTCATCCCAGGCTTTATCCGGGTCTAACTCGATGCCCAGGGTCGATGCCAGCATGGTGGCTGCCAGGTCCTCGGCAAAATCACCGGACTGCCGGGCGTTCTGCCCGAAGCCATGATGTTCCGAAATATAGCCGTACTGATTTTTATCCTTGGGTCGGGCCAATCCAACGGCTGCTGTCACCAGGCGGCTGGGTTCATTGGTCTCCTCACGTGCCAGCACCACGAAAGTAATTTGACCCGGCAACAGGGAATTCAATCCTTGGGCCTTGGAGATTATTTTGCAGTCCGGTGGAAAGATGCTGGAAATGGTGACCAAATTGCACTTTTCAATACCAGCGTCGCGCAAGGCCAACTCGAAGCTCTGCAGCTTGTTTCGGTGGTACCCCACGCCTTTCGTAAAAAACATTCTTTTAGGTACAATCTTGTCCACTTCACCATCCCTTTCACAACTGAATTACCGTTCCTTGAAAACAGGCCGGACTATAGGCGAAGTGTCTGCAGATTTCAATATTAAAGGTATCATCAGGCATCCCTCCATACCTTTATTATTATAAGCAAAACATACCATCCTCCGATCGCTCACCCTCCCCCATGCTCAGCGTGCGAAGCATCTGCATGTCCGCGCCCATATTGCGACCTTGCGTGGTTAGGTAATTACCAATCATGAGGCCGTTGGCACCAGCGAAAAGGACCCATGAATGCAGTTCCTTCAAGGTAATCTCACGCCCACCGCAAATGGTGATATCCTTTCCCGGATGGATGAACCGAAGCAGGGCCACGACTGACAATGCCTCCAAGGCCGGCAGCAGGGGCCGGTGGGCCAGGCGAGTCCCCGGCAAGGGATTAAGAAAGTTGACCGGAATGCAGTCCACATCCAATTGCTTGAGCATAAAAAACATCTCCACACGCTGGCCCCACGATTCCCCCATTCCAAAAATGCCACCGCTGCAAATTTCGAGACCGGCAGCTCTGGCGGTCCGCAATGAATCGATATCTTCCTGGTAATCATGGGTCGTACAGATCTGGTTAAAAAAACTGGGTGCCGTCTCCAGATTATGATGATAGCGCGTCACACCGGCCGCTTTAAGGCGGCGGGCGGAGGATTCGCTCAGCATGCCCACAGAGGCGCAAAGATGAAGACGGCTTTGCTTGCGAAGCGTTTCGGCGGCCCGGCAAACCGTATCAACCTCCCGTTCATTCAGCCCAACCCCGCTGGTGACCACCGAGTAATGGGTGGCCCCCCCGCTCGCCAGTCTTAATCCCGCCTCGATCAACTCATCCGCACAGCGCAAAGGATATGTTTCAACGCGGCAGTTGTGATGAACCGACTGGCTGCAAAAGGCACAATCCTGAGAACAATGCCCGCTCTTGGCATTGAGAATCGCGCATCGAAACACGCGATGCGGCTTGAATTGCTGACGCAATAGATTGGCACAAGCGATCATCTCCATGGCTGCCTTGGGTGTCCGGGGGACCAGCGAAAGCGCTTCCTCGCGGGAAATGCCATCATCCACCGAAGCGGCTATCCGATTGACCATACAATAATAATTGGAATTGAACATCGTAGACCTTTCCAGTTCGGCGATCATGGCCACAGAACATGTTGCCGATATGCCCACACAGGCGGAATTGAAACAGCATTCTCGTTAACCCACACCATACCATTCGTTAACCATTCATTTGCAGGTTCATATCAGGCATTCGGGCTTATCGTCAATGCCGGTTCAAATCGAGCTGCAATAGAGTCGCTCAGGCAGATCCCGGATCTGCCACGTGCGCGCTAATCCGTCGGTTGCAACTACAACCTTGCCATTATTAAACTTTTTTTTTATTCTGGATGTAAATTTCGGTGCGGTGCTGGATGCCATCGCCTCACCTGTCCTGTTCGGCATCATCTGATTTCTGTGGCACTGCGCGCATATATCCGAAAAGGAATAAAGCCGTCACCCGCCACTTGTCGAATCGTTGTGCGCTCAATAACGGTTTTGTGCTTGAAAGGCCTGCTGGTTATGGTTCTAATTGAAAAACTTGTAGGTTCCTGGAATGTTCTGGAAAAAAAGTGGATGCCGGCATATGCATGGCAGGCCGATCCGCTCACCTTCTGGCGGGAACGGATTCTGTTTCTGATGTGCACCATCTGCGTCGGCATGGGTTTCTTTGCCCTCATTGCCTCGCTCGTCCTTTCCTACAAGGAAGGATTCTGGGCTGTCATGGCCGTTGATGTCACCGCGTATTTAGCCATGGTGTGCGCCCTGGTGCTGCGCAGCCTGCCATTGAAAGTGCGGGGCGGTATCGCCTTCGCCTGCCTGTACTCCTTGGGGGTGGGGTTGTCCTTTCTGCTCGGACCGGTGGGTGCCGGGTACATCTGGCTTTTTGGCGCGTCCATCATGGCTGGCGCCATTATCGGCATGGGGGCTTCCATTGCCTCACTGGCCCTAAACCTATTCACCCTGGCAGGTGTTGGGCTTTATATTTTTTATGCGCCACCCTTTTGGGCAGTGAACGCAGAAAACGTGCTTGAAAGATGGCTGGTAATGGCCCTCAATTTTTTACTGCTCAATTCTTTTGTCACCATTTCAACCGCATTTATGCTCAACGGACTCAAACAGGCATTGACCAAGGAGCAGGAAATCAGCGCTGATTTGCGACAGAGCGAAGAGCGCTACCGCATTGTGGCCGATTTCAATTATGACTGGGAGTACTGGCTCGGCCCCCAGGGTGAATTGCACTATGTTTCGCCCTCATGCCAACGCATCACCGGCTACACAGCCGATGAATTCATGGCGAATCCCGATTTGCTGGCCACCATTGTCCATGAAAAGGATATGGATCGAACCAGCAACCATTTGAGCGCCGATACCCGGGAGAATCCGGACGTGGACTTCATGGATTTTCGTATCGTCCGCTCCGATCAGCAAATCAAATGGATCAGTCATTTCTGTTTGCCTGTCTATTCAGACAACGGAAACTACCTGGGGCGACGGGCGAGTAATCGCGATATCACCGATCGCAAGGTGATCGAAGACAAACTGAGTCTTCATCATGAACGTTTCCTGACGGTTTTGAACAGCATCGATGCTTCCATTTACGTTGCGGACCTGGATACTTACGAAATCCTGTTCATGAACAAACACATGATCGAAACCTATGGCGAAGACATGACCGGCGGCAGATGTTATGAAGCCCTCAGGGACGAATCTGAGCCATGCGACTGGTGCAACAACTATGAACTGATAAATGAGCATATGGAGCCCAGCGGCGTACATATCTGGCAGGAACAAAATCCGGTCACTTCAAAATGGTATGTCAATCATGACCGAGCCATCCGTTGGACCGACGGCCGCCTGGCGAAAATTCAGATTGCCACGGATATCACCGAGCTGAAGAAATTGGAAAACGAACTGCGCCAGAGTCACAAAATGGAAGCCATCGGCACCCTTGCCGGCGGCATTGCCCATGACTTCAACAATATTTTAGCATCCATCATCGGTTTTACAGAACTGGCGCTGGATGATGCGCAGAAGGGAACCCTGCTCGAAGACAATCTGCAACAAGTCTATATCGCCGGCAACCGGGCCAAGGAACTGGTCAAGCAGATACTTACCTTTGCGCGGCAATCGGATGAAAAGACCAAACCGCTCCAGGTCAACACGATCGCCAAGGAGGTCCTCAAACTGATCCGCTCCTCCATTCCCTCCTCCATTCGGATTCAGCAGGATACGGCCAGCACTGCATTGATCATGGGAAATCCGGCCCAGATGCACCAAGTACTCATGAACCTTTGCACCAATGCGGCCCAGGCCATGGAGCATTCCGGCGGCACATTGGGCGTCTACCTGGAAGACATCAACGTCACCGCGGATAACGCCCATGAGCATGAAAACCTTGATCAGGGGGAGTATCTGCTATTGAGCGTGTCGGATACGGGCGACGGCATGGACCCACGGATCATGGATTCCATTTTCGAACCTTTTTTCACCACCAAGGGGCCGGGTGAAGGCACCGGCATGGGGCTGGCCATGGTCCATGGCATCGTGGAAAGTTGCGGCGGAAAAATCGTGGTCAACAGCAAGTTGGGCCAGGGATCGGTGTTCAAGCTTTATTTTCCCGCCTTTCATCGGCGCAGTGAAGCGAATCCGTCACAAGAAGAGATGCTGCCTTCAGGCAATGAACGCATCCTTTTGGTGGATGATGAACTGCCCATTACCACGATGAGCGGCCAACTTCTAGAAAAATTGGGATACCGGGTAACCACGCGCACCAGCAGCGTGGAGGCCCTGTCGTTGTTTCAGTCCAAGCCATACCACTTCGACCTGATCATCACCGACATGACCATGCCCAATATATCGGGAGATAGACTGGCGGCCGAAATGATGCGTGTCCGACCCGACCTGCCGGTCATCCTTTGTACCGGTTACAGTAAAGTTATCTCCGATGAAATGGCCAAGGAGATGGGCATTAAGGCGTTTATCTACAAGCCCATCGTTAAAAACGAACTGGCGAAGATCATTCGTCAGGTATTGGACGAATCAGCCCAGGCGGCATAGTGCTGTTACCGGTTCCGCGTCAAGATCCTCGGTCTTGTTCATTTCCCGGCCAATGCCGCTGTTGGAGCACCTCGAAAGGACTATCGGAATGGTCAACCCGACACGCGCACCGTTCCTGGTTCAGGTCAGTGCCGCATCGGGGGCACAACCCCTTGCACCCTTCCCGGCAAAGGGGCCTGAAGGGCAGCGCCATAACGACCTGCTCCTGGATGGTGTGTCTCAGATCGATCTCATCGCCCTGGAAATAGATCAGACCGATACTATCGGCAGTCACCTCCACCTCCGTGCCATCGTTTCGATGCACATCGGCTGGAATTTGCCTTGAATAGCGCAATGTGAAACGCCGCGACAGGCAGAAGGCAACATCGGTCAGACAACGCCCGCAGGCCAGACGGACCGTAAACGAGATGCTGCCCTTTACCTTGAACATTTCCTTTTCCGGCAAGATCGACACTGTAATGTTAATGGGATCGTCAATACGGCACTGTCCGCTGTCCTTCAGCTCGGCAAGCACTGAGAAGGACTCGGTTGCTTCTTTGAAACTGAGCACCATGCCATCGGCCGGAATATGTTGTGTCTCTATCTTCATGAATTATCGTGAGACTAAAACCAAATGTTTCCAATTGCAAGCTGCTTGCATAGACTTTTGTCACCGACTGTCTTTATTTTGACGCTGAAAGCAACACAAGCTTGGCCTCTCGCTCCAAGAAAAGGATCTGCTTACCACTATTTCAGGCCTTCATTGTCGGGACATAAGAAATGGTATAAATTTTGCTTATTTTTAATGATATCATATTTAAACGTAAAGCCTCCAAAGAGGATTCGTCTTATGACCATTTCACGTGCGACCCGTACCGTCGCGTTGTTGGCGCTACTCTTTCTTATGACCGCCAGCTTGGCCGCAGCGGATGACGACCTGTTTCCAATGCCCCAGGTCATCGTCTCCAACGTGGCCTTTTGGACCAAAGTGTACGCCCAATATACGACCGGACACGGTATTGTGCATGATGGTCATGACTTGACAATCATCTACGACATCATTGCCCTGCTGCCCTACGATGCCCCCGACGCCAACAGGGTCAATCGCAAACGCATAAAACGCGCCAAAAATAAATACCGCCATATTCTGCGAAAGCTGGCCAAGCATCCAGGAACTCGTGACAAAGCAGCGCGACGGGTTGCCGAATACTTCGGTGACAACGCCAATGCCAATACCTTCCTGTCTGCCGCCGGCAACGTGCGCTGTCAGATCGGCCAAAAGGACCGCTTTCGGGCGGGATTGATTCGCTCAGGCGCTTATATCGAACAAATACGAACAATTTTTAAGCGTAAGGGGCTCCCCGAGGCGCTGGCCTATCTGCCCCATGTGGAATCCTCTTTCAATCCCAACGCATACAGCAAATTCGGTGCGGCCGGCGTCTGGCAGTTCACCCGTTCCACCGGCCGGCGCTTCATGCATGTGGGCTATGAATTGGACGAACGGCGCGATCCCATCCTGGCCACCCACGCAGCCGCGGCATTGCTGGCAGAAAACTACGCCAAGTTGGGTAGCTGGCCCCTGGCCATCACCGCATACAACCATGGTGCGGCCGGCATGCAGCGGGCTCGGAACAAGCACGGCGACTATGCGCGGATCTTTCAAGACTACCGCAGCCGAACCTTCAAATTCGCCTCCCGCAACTTCTACTCGGAGTTTCTTGCGGCGCGCCATGTCGCGTCCAATTATAAAACCTATTTCGGCGAATTGTCCTTCGACCGGCCCACCGGCTCGCACGTGGTCTCACTGGTCGGCTATGCGCCCATAGCGGATCTGCAGACGCACTTCAAGGTCGATATGCAAACCCTGCGGTCGTTGAATCCGGCTCTACGAAAACCAGTATTCGAGGGTCAGAAACATATCCCCAAAGGATACGCACTGCGGCTGCCGCCGGCCGAAAACATGACAGCCGATACCCGCTATGCGAAAATACCAGATGATCTCTACCGCCCGGCTCAGAAACGCAGCCGGTTTTACACGGTCCAACGCGGGGACACGGCCGGCAAAATCGCGCGCATGCACAACGTCCGGCTCCGGGATCTGGTTTTGGCGAACAATCTGGACCGCAGGGCGGTCATC
>JABDRH010000590.1 GCA_013041835.1 Desulfatitalea sp.
AGCTTACACATCCTGGGAAATTCATCGCAATCCGGGATGGAGCCACTATCTGCCCATGCCCAACCATGTGCAAAGCCTGAGGGCCATACCTTTTTTAAAAGCCGAGTACGAAATCCTGATCAAAAAACTGGAAAAGCTCACCGGCAAGACCATTACCGACAATGATTTGAAACGCGGAATCGAAATCATGAACTCCGTACGGCGGGTAATGAAGGAAATCTATGAATTCCGCAAACAAGACCATCCTCCGATCACCGGCTTGGAAAGCATGTACATGACCTGCGCCCAGTTCTTTGTCGATGCCCGCGATTTTCTGCCCGTGGCCAAGCAGGTGGTGCAAGAGCTAAAGACCCGCACGCTGGACCGCGACCCCGGAAAACGGCTCATCCTGGTGGGCAGTGAAAACGACGACCTGAAATTCATCGACATGGTGGAAACATTAGGCGAAAGAGAATCGGTGGGGGCCACGATTGTCGTCGAGGAACACTGCACCACCACGCGCTATTTCTGGGAGGAAGTGGATGAATACAACCCCGATCCTCTGGAAGCTATAGTTGAGCGTTATGTGTTGCGTACGCCGTGCCCTTCCAAAGACTGGCCCCAAAGATCCCGTCTGGACCGCATTTTAAAGTTTGCCAAGGACTACAAGGCGGATGGCGCCATCGTCGTTCAGCAGAAATTCTGCGACCCCCATGAAGCTGACATTCCCTTTGTCCGCAGGCATCTGGAGGAAAACGGCATCCCTACTTATTTTCTTGAGTTCGACGTCACCACTGCCGTGGGGCCCTTTGCGATCCGCGTCGAGGCATTTTTGGAAACGCTGGATCAAGCGGCCGACGACCTATTCTAAAAAAGGAGAGAATTGATAATGACGACATACGTGAGCGAACCTTTAAAATGCTGGGACAAGGCCAAGGAACTCAGAAACCAATTCTACAAAAATTTTAATGAAGCCAAAAACAAAGGGGGTATCCGTTGGATGGGAAGCGCCTGGGCTCCGGATGCCGTGGTCCGCGGGTTGGGAGAAGATGTCTACAGCATCACCGGCGAACCCTATGGGGCCACCTGCGCTTTCAATAAACCCTTGTCCGCCAAGTACTTGACTGCCGCGGAAAACTACGGATTTGCCCGCGATTTGTGTGCCTACATGCGCAATTACTGGGGGTCGATTCTGGTCAATGAATATGCGTCCGGCGGCGGCAAGTTTCCCAAAGCGGATTTTGCGTGGAGCCAGCACATTTGCTGCTCGCATGCCAAATGGTATCAGAACGCCTGCGAGCTGGAAGGCGGCGTTCCCTTGTTCGTCGTGGATGTCGGCGCCGGCGCCTATCCTCCCTTTTCACCGCGGATGTATGAACACCGCATTCAGTACCTTGCCGACCAGATGATGGACGGTATCGAATGGCTGCAAGAAATCACCGGTCGGCAGTACAATGACGAACTCTTCCTCGAAGCGGTGTGGAACGATATGCGCTCGACCAGCACATGGGCCCAGATCTGCGAATTGAACAAATCCCGGCCGGCGCCCCTGGATGAAAAATCCATCTACTCCCTTTACGTTTTCGGGGTCCTGGAACAATCCAATCGCGATTTCGCGGATTTTTACGACGAACTCTACGATGAAGTCAAAGACCGGGCTGACCGCGGCATTGCGGCCGTTGCCAACGAGAAGATCCGCGTCATGACCGACACTCAGCCACCTTGGGGATTTTTGAAGATCTATCGTTTCATGGAGCAATGGGGTGCGGTCTCCATCGGATCGCTGTATACCTTCGGCCTTGCCGGCACGTGGTTGTACGATCAAGAAAAGCATGACCTGATTCCCCGTCCCCTGCCGGATCATAAACCTCAAACCCGTGAGCAAGGCTGCCGCATGCTGGCCGACTGGCACCTAAGCAAGCCCGAATATCAGCACTTCTACCATCCCGAGTACAAGACCAAGATGATGGATGCCATTGCCAAGAAGTGGCATGCGGACGGCATCATTCTGCACTACAACCGCGGTTGCGAAGGGCTCTCCATGGGCATTGCTGAAAATCGTCTGGGGCTGATCGAACGTGGAAACAAGGTGATGACCTATGAAGGCAATATGGGTGACGAACGTGAATTTGACGAAACCGCCACCCTAAACCGGATTTCAATTTTCCTTGAAAGCTTAGGTTTGAAAAAGCCGAAAAATCTCAAATCTTGATTCTCTCAAATAAATAGTCAGGGAGGTAGAACCATGATCACAGCAGGTATCGATTGCGGTGCCAAAAACACCAAGACCGTCATTGTCCGGGATGGAAAGATAATCGCTCAGGTCGCCGTTGCAACCGGCTTCGACCAGGAAGCATCCGTTGAGAAATCATTGCGCAACGCCGCGGAGTCCGCCGGAATCTTCATGGAGGATATTGATAAAATTTACGGCACCGGATCCGGAAAAGAGTCCATTACCATGGCCGAGGATACCATCAATGACATCAAGGCCATGGGTAAAGGTGCAATTTACTTTTTTCCCAAGGCCCGCACCGTTGCGGATGTCGGCGCCGAAGAAGGGCGCGCCGCCAAGCTGGACGATACCGGCAACCCGATTGATTTTGCCATCAACGAAAAGTGCGCCGCAGGCGCCGGCGCCTTTATCGAAGCGATGGGCAGGGCCCTGGAAACCCCCCTGGAAGAGCTGGGGCCCCTGGCCTTGACAACGGACAAGCAAGTCCCCATGAACGCCCAGTGCGCCATCTTTGCCGAGTCCGAGGTAGTGGGTCTGATTCACGCCAAGACGCCTAAAAATGAGATCAGCAAAGCCATTCACGACGCCATGGCCAGCCGCATCGTCTCCATGATCCGCCGTATCGGGATCAACGAAGATTTGGTCATGATCGGCGGCGTAAGCTACAACCCGGGCTTCCTGTCGGCCATAAAAAGGGAATTGAAACTGGCGCATATCTACATTCCGGAAAAGCCCGAATTCGGCTCCGCCGTCGGTGCGGCAGTGGCGGCGGCAGAGTCATGCGCCATATAGCGGTTTACGTTCCGACGACACCTAAAATGCAAATTGCATGTGGAGGATATATCAATGACTGAAGAGACCAAACAAGAATTCTGGCGGTGGACCGAGTCCAATTATAGGAATCCGGATTTGGATTGGAATAGCGCCAAACACATTACGGTGGGCGTCGATGTGGGGTCGGTCAGTTCCCAGGCCGTCATCATGGCGGATGGCGCGGTATTGGCCTACGGCAATATGCGAACCGGCGCCGACAGTCCCAATAGCGCCCGCAACGCCCTTAAGTACGCCCTGGACGCAATCGGCGACATGCCCGAGGAGCGCATGGACTACTGCATCGGCACCGGATACGGCCGGGTGAATGTGCCCTTTGCCGACCGCTCCATCACCGAAATCGCCTGCCACGCCAGAGGCGCCAATTTTATCTATGGACCGCAGGTCCGCACCGTTTTGGATGTGGGCGGCCAGGACATTAAAGCCATTCAGTGCGATGAAAGGGGAAAGGTGACCCATTTTTTGATGAACGATAAATGCGCGGCGGGAACCGGCCGCGGCATGGAGGTCTTCGCCGACCTGCTGGGGGTGCCCATTCAGAAAGTGGGAGATCGCTCCTTCGATTACAAGGGGGAAGAACCCGAAGCCGTTTCGTCAACCTGCGTGGTGTATGCCAAATCCGAAGCCACCGGCCTGCTGCGCAAGGGGTGGAGCAAGGAACAAGTGCTGGCGGCTTACTGCAAAGCCATGGCCGAACGGATTTACGCCTTGATCGAACGGGTGGGCGTCAAAGCCGAATTCGCCGTCACCGGAGGCATGGCCAAAAACCGGGGTGTCATGGACCGCGTGATGCCCATGGTGGGCCTGGACCGTATGCAAACCGACTATGACACGCAAATTGCGGGTGCCGCCGGCGCCGCGCTGTTTGGGTATGCGTTGTGCCAGAAAGGCAAAGGTCGGAAAAAATAAGTCTCAACCGTTATAATCGATATAAGGGCGCAAGAAAGGAATAATTCCCCCATCTTGCTTGTCTTTGAGCCTGTCTGCGGCGTTACATCCACCGGCACATATCCTGATATGCACCGGCGGATGTGCCTATCAGACGAACCCAAATCCTGCGCAATCTGGGGGAATTTGTTCTTTCCTGTGTCCTAAGGGAGGTTATGCATGCTGGCCAATTACGGTTACAAAGATGCATCCGGCGACTTTTTTATCACCATTGACACCGACAAATGCAATGGCTGTTCGGAGTGTGTGAGCGCCTGCCCCATGTCATGTTTCGAAGTACTTGATGAAGATCCCAATGATCCTTTGCGTGAAGATCCCGTGGCTATTGTCAGTCCTGTAAAAAAGAAAAGTCTCAAATATGAATGCGGGCCCTGCAAACCCACCGCCGATCCGTCGCCATTGCCCTGCGTGCAGGCGTGCCCGCGGCAGGCAGTTTCCCATTCGTGGTAAGAGGGTAAGAACCATGAGGAAAAGAAAATGGAATTGATACAATTGACCATCGACGGGCAATCGGTTGAGGTTCCGGTGGGAACCACCGTTCTCGAGGCGGCCCGCCATGCCGGTGTCTATATTCCCGTGCTCTGCCATCATCCCGATCTGCCACCTGCCAAAGCGTCTTTGCCGGTGCCCGTCGTTTATCAAGGCGAACGCAGCGTAGAGAACGCTGCATCCGGGCAAGGTTATCAAGGCTGCGGCCTGTGCGTCGTCGAGGTGGCGGGCAAAGCAGACCTCGTGGGCTCCTGCGATACCGAAGCCATTCAAGGCATGGTGGTTACCACCGACAGTGACCGGGTTAAGCAGCAGCGGCGGGAAAAATTGGTGCCGATTCTGGCCCGGCATCGACACGCCTGTTTGACCTGTGCTCAGCAAGAAGGCTGCAGCCGCAGCCAATGTTCTTCCAACGTCCCCGAAAATGAACGGTGTTGCACCCGGTTCGGTCACTGTGAACTTCAGGCGGTGGTCAACTGGGTCGGCATTTCAGACCATACGCCCAAATGGAAGCCCACCGGGCTTCCCATTCTCGACCGTGAACCGCTTTTCACCCGGGATTATAACCTGTGCATCGGCTGCACCCGTTGTGTCCGAGTCTGCAAGGAACTGCGCGGCATCGAGGCGATTGGGTACGTTCATAATGCCGGCGGTATGATCGAGGTCGGCTCCCTGGGGCTGAATCTGGCGGATTCCGGATGCAAGTTTTGTACTGCTTGTGTGGAAGTTTGTCCCACGGGTGCCTTGAGCGATAAGCAGGTGCGCGCCGGAAAAAGAGAAGAAGATATCGTGCCCTGCCGGACCGCCTGTCCGATCAATATCGATATCCCGGCCTATTTACGCCTGGTGGCCCAGGGCAGCAACGAGCAGGCCCTGGCCGTTATTCGGGAAAAGGTCCCCCTGCCCGGGGTCCTGGGGCGTGTCTGTATTCACCCCTGCGAAGCAAACTGCCGTCGTGGCCAGGTCAATGAGGC
>JABDRH010000591.1 GCA_013041835.1 Desulfatitalea sp.
CCCTCATGGCGCTGGCCGCTTACAATCTGGGTTTCGGGCATCTTCAGGACGCTCGTGACCTGGCGCTGGAGATGGGCAAATCGCCCAACATCTGGAGCGATGTGCGCGATGTCCTTCCCTTGCTGCAGCAGCAGAAATACTACCAGCAACTCACCCACGGTTACGCCCGCGGCAACGAGGCCGTTCAATACGTGGACCGCATCCGTACCTATCACAAGGTGCTGAACATGGCCATTGCACCGGCCACAATGGCGCAATTTGGCGGATAATGCGGCCGTGGCGCCAGATGCAACATCTTTTTGCTGCCTGCCGGCAGCTATCTCTTGAAATGGGTGACGAGACGCATTGACCCGTGCAGGCACACGCCCCCCAGGCTTCCGAAAACGGCGATCCAACCGATCAGATCCAGTAGATCTACCCTGTCGCGCCCGGGCATATATACGCCGGTAATTGCGGCCAGGCGGCTGCCGGTGTGGGTGTGGCATTCCGTGCAGGCCACGGCGTTGTCTTTGGGCGCCACCATGTGGGTGATGGGGAAAACATAAGTGGTGTCCACGAAGTCGAACTCGCCTGAATAAGGCAGCGCCATGGCTTGCATGCCTTTGTTCAGGGCGCGCTGCCAGTCCAGGGTTTGCCAGTAGCCGTCGGGTCCGGAGAGCAGGGGGGCGAGCAGGGTTTTGTGCACCTTGTCGTAAGGTTGGCGGCTCCGGTGCACTTTAAAGGGCGCGATGCGCGCGCGGGTGTCGCCGGCATGGCCCATGGGATGACTCACCGCAACGGGGCCGGAAGGATCGATTTTGTCACGGGCCGTGATGCTGTCGATGGTGCCATCATACCAGAAGTACGTGGGCACAATATTCTTTTCCCACGACATTTGACCCTTGATGGACAGGTAGTCGTCCATGCCGAAGGCATTCTTGGTTTTATAGGGTTTGCCGTCGCGGGTTCGCCCGGCCTGTGACCAGTCCCAGGACATCTTGGTGGGGTTGACCCGGGCGAAGGTGGGAATGTGGCAGCTCTGGCAGGCCACCTTGTCGACGTGATCATTGGCCTTGGAGAGCGATTTATGCGGATGGCCGCCATGGCATGATTCGCAGGTGATTTTGGTGGCCAGGTCGTCTTCGATGAGGCTCGTGCGCGCAACGGCGGCCGGGCGCGTATAAACCCGGCCGGCGATATTGTGCACGGTGGTGGTGTGGCAGCGGGTGCACTGGAAGTTTCGGCCGTCGGCCGCCATGTGCACGTCCAGGGCCTTGTCGGGCCGGCTCAGGGAAGAGTCCAGGTCGCCATGCTTGACGCCGTCCCCGCCGCCGCCTTTGAAGTGGCAGGCCCCGCAATTGCTGCGCTGCGGCCGCACCACGGCCTGTACCGCGGCCTGGATATCGGCCCGCAGTTCATCCGCGATCTGCTGCTCTTCGGGATCGTCGGAGTCGGAAAATACTTCCAAATCCTCGAAGGCCTCTTCCCAGTTCAGGGTTTTGCTGCCATGGCAGTTAAGGCAATTGATCGTATCGGTACGGGTGCCCCATCCGGGGTGACAGTTGAGGCACTGCTTGTCCTGCATACGGTTGGCCGAAATGCAAAAGTTGTTGAGGGAATCGCCCCCCTTGCCGTAAACGTTGCCGTTTTCATCGACGAAGGCTTGCCAGGTCCAGTGGAGGGTCTGATGAATTTGTCCCGCAGCTTCGGTGTGACACGAGAGGCAGGCCTGTGTGATTTGGCCGCCGGACCTGAAATCGGCCTGAAGCGCTTCAATCCTGGCGTGGTCGGTGGTGATCCATACCGGGTTGCCGCGGATCGCCTGTTCGGCCATCGTCACGCCGGGCGCCGGATCGGCAAAAGCAGCGGACACCGTGCACGGCAGCGCAACAAGGATGGCCGCCATGGCGATGGCAGCGCATAGACGGTCACGCCTGGGGGGGATATTCATCCGTCTTCTCCTAAACTACTTGCACTTGGCCGGGGACGGCGAATCGGCGGCATGGTCGTATAGATAGGCATAAATATCCATCATGTCCGATTCGTCCAGGCTGTCCCATTCGGTCCGGCACCCGAAATCAGAGAAGTCTTTCTTGTTGAACAGGCGGGTCCACTGGGCTTGGGTCTTTTGATCCGGACTAATGGGCGGTTTGGCTGAATTCACCTCCCCACGCGCCATGCAAGCTTTGTAGATTTTACGATAAGTGTATTTGCCTTTGCGCGCGTTGCCCTTTTCCAATGCGAGTACAATACCGGAAAAACTGATGATTAACAATAGCGTGGTCAGGGCGATAACGGTTCGTTTTAACATGCTGCCTCCTTTTCGGTGCCGCGCCGGTCGATCAATACCGAAAGGTCAGGGACAGATAGGCGTCCCACACCTCGTCGATGACCGGGTTCAAGGCGTTGAGTGACGTGAGCGTGTCGATTTTAACCGGCTCACCCATGGGGTTGCCGCTGCCGGTGTACGCGTAATCATAGTAGCGCGAGCCGAGGGTTGCGAAGAAATTGTTCTTATATATCGGCTGGTGCCAGTAGCCTTCGAACACTTGACCGCGCACGGCGAGTTTGCTTCCCACCAGGGCGTCTTCGGCGCCGGTGAAATTGAACCAATACTGGCTGCCGTAGTTGTATTCGAGCCCGAAGCGCGCCTTCCACGGCATGGGAAAGATCGCGCCAAAGTATACCATGTAACCGTCGCGGTCTTCGAGCGCGCCGTTTGAGTTGAGCAACCCCATGCCCATCAGTTCGTAATAAGGGTTTTGGGAAGTGCGCGAGGCATTGGTATGACTCCACGATCCGGAGACGAACAGGTCGATATCTTTTTCGAAACGCTCGGAGAGATTGGTGCGCAGTAGCAAAGAGAGGGCATCCCAGTCGCCAATGGCGGTAGATGGCTCAAGCCGGCTGATGTATCCACCGCTGTTGGGTGTAAAGAAGTACTGGTTGCCGCTCTTTGAAACGATAAAGGGCATCACCGTCAGGCCGGTGAAACCGTCGGTGATGTCCCAGGCGTGGGCGTAGTTGAGCACAGCGCTGGTGGCGCCGTCGTCGAACAGGTCAGCGATAAAGCCGAACAAATGTACGTCATCAGCCGTTGGTTGCGGGTTGCCCAGTGAATAGCTGTTGCCCCAGTCGCCTTCGAATCCGACACCGTAGCACAGTTTGAATGCGGCGCCGGGTATGCCGGTCACTTCCTCCAGGCCGAGGGAATAGGAGGCGCCGTCGAACTGCCAGTTGATGATGGTGGCCAGGGGCGAACCGCCTACCAGGCTGTGGTTCGCGTATTCCAAGGGGCCGCCGTCGGTGGAAGGCCGTCGACCGAGTGAGAAGTTGGTGGGCACCCGTCCAATGTCCTTTTTGTAGTTGAAGTAGGCGCGCTCCAAACGGATGGTGTCGCCGTGGGGCAGGCTCGAGGTGTTGCCGTCCAGGGTCACGTCGCCCAGGTTGCCCTGGTTGACCTTGACGCCGGTGCTGTCGCCGAAGACCTTGTAAGCGGCCAGGCGGCCGGTAAAGCTCAGGCGGCTGTTCACCTTGGCGTACATGTTGAGCCTGAATTTGTTGGTCAAAAGGATGTCATTGTTGGCATCGTATTTTTCAGTGGGCGGCACCATGCCGTTGGCCGCCATGTTGGCAAGGGCCTGCTGGGCTTGGCTCTTGGTGGCGCCGTTCAAGCCGTTGGGATAGTTGGCAAAAAACATCTGCGTGAAGGTCGATGGCGCCATTTGAATATCCGTATAGTGCAGGCTGTCGCCCCGGCTGCGCAATTCAATGCCGAAAGCCACTTTATCAGTGGCCGTATGCAGCTCGGCCCGATTGAGACGATCATCCATCTCTTCGATCTCTTCGCTTTTTTGCCGGTCGGCCTGCTCTATCTCCGCCAAACGGTTTTTTACTGCCTCCATTTCCTGAGTCATTTGCTCAAGTTTGCGTCTGAGGTCCGCGACGCTTTCCTCGGCGGCACCGTCAACCGGAAAAGCGCAAACCAGAATCGCGAAAAACAGAAGGATAAACCTGTTCCGTTTACCCCATTGCGTCGATCGGTTCTTCATAATTACTCCTTATTACTCCTTAAAGAAGGGTTATGGAAATGCTCCAGGCTTTTCCAGCAAGTTGCGTGCCGCAAATGGATTTTGTTGGATAGGCAATATAAGGGCCTAAATTCAATCGCATAAATTGTTTTGGCAAAGCCTTGCGAAATGCAACGAATGTGTTATAGTTTACATGTGTTAATTATTGAGGGCAAAATGTTAACGCTATGATGTTAACACCAGGGAAGATACCCCATGGACATCGCCAAGTATTGGAAAACCATTGTGGATACGCTGCAGGACGGTCTGCTGGTGGTAGACCCCCAAGGCCGCATCCTTGCGGCAAATCCGGCCGCAGAGCGGCTGACCGGGTATACGGCGGATGAACTGATTGGACGTTCCTGCCGGATTCTGAACTGTAGCGGGTGCAAGATTGCGGGAAAAGAAGCCGGCTCAAAGTGGTGCGGGCTTTTCGAAAAGGGTGCCGCGAAAGAGAAAAAGTGTTTGATCACCAACAAGGAGCGCCGATCCGTGCATGTTATCAAAAGCGCTGCGGTGCTGCGCGACGAAAATGCAAAGGTCATCGGCGCGGTGGAGACATTGACCGATATTTCGGATCGGGTACGCCAAGAGCAGGAGATCAGCAGCCTGCGCAAGACCTTTCACC
>JABDRH010000600.1 GCA_013041835.1 Desulfatitalea sp.
CTACCTGACCATCGACGCCAATGACTACGCGCTGGATGATCCGTTTCACTTAACCAAACGCGACAAATATCTTCTCGGATGTGAGTTGGCCGGCCGACTGACAGCCGTCTGGCAGGCCGGTATCCGCCTACAAGGGTATACCATGGATGTGGACGACAATCCGGTCAACCCAGCCGCCGGGTCAGACTTTAGCGGTGGCAGCTTAACCTTGTGGGCCGCGGCAACATTCTAGGATGCAATACCTTCAGGGCGCCATCAGCTCCCTGGCGGCACGGCCGGCAGCCGGCAGCCAACCCTTAAGGGAATCGGCTGAAGCGGAATCCGAAGCGGTGCTTACTATTTTTCCGGTGGCGACATCCACGCGGCGTAGATCGATGCGCAACGCCGTCCCGGCTACTTGAAAGGCGCCGAACACCATTTGACGAGCCCCGATCACACGGCCCAGCTTCAGCCGGGTCTGATCGTCAGCCAGATCCGAACTGCCGATATTGAGTTCTTCCAACGCCTTCAGGAGCACTACTCTTTCCACGGCCTCGTAATTGGGCATCTCGCCGACGGTGGCTGTAATTTGAGCAGCCAGAAACTCACCCATGCCCGCTTTACCATGGGGCGCCGGGCTTAAATCCTCCAGGTCCCAGACCGCCACGGCCACGGGCCGATCATCCGTGGCCGGTCCCGTCGCCGCACAACCGGCCATCACGAAAAGCCACAGGCACGAAAGGCAACATTTCAAGATGCGCAAGTGACTAGGTTTCATCTTTCCCACCTTTTGCCGCTATTTCAACGAGCACCTCTTTGACCGGGTCATCCTGAGCAACAAGCCGTTTTTGTTCAACAATTCTGGCAAAGCACACATCCGGTTCCACTTTCACCACCTCCAGCCGCCCCACCGTGTTCGCTTCACGCCGCAGAACGCGGCCTTTGTAAGTGATCGCTTCGCCTTTTTCGATCACGTCAAAGGTGGTGCCGGTAGTCACGCCCTGGTTACGCCCAATGTTGAGCATGGCCTGTTTACCCTCGACCTGAACGACATATCCCCGGAGCGGATATTTTGCCATCACCGTTTTTAAAAGCTCGCGATTCAGATCGAACAGCTCACGATCCAGATTGGCTCCGGCCGGTAGACGATGGGTTATGGTTTTCGCTATTTGTGTTGTTTCGGTGTCGATCATACGCAGGTTCAGCATGGTGCTGTCGGGCAGGTAAAGAAGGGCACCGGTGCCGATCAGCTTGGCTGCCAGCACCCTGCCCAGCTTTAATGTGGTTTGAGGATCGGTCAGTTCGGATGCGCCCAGGTTCAGTTCGGACAACAGCCGTTCCAACACGGCGCGCTCGACCACCTGTACACGACCCGATGATGTTAGCAACTCGCCCAACCGGGTGGCCAGTGCAATGGAAAGGCCATCACGGGCCGGCAGTCCGCCGCTTTCTTGGATATCGACAAACGTCAGCACCATGGGACGTGATGTCCAGTCATCCTCCGGCTGTGCACCGGCGATCGCCGCCTGGCTTTTATAGCGCTTGACCAAAGTATCGATCAGTTGATCGATCCGCTTTTTGCTGGCCGCATCTTTTTGCAGCGCCATCATTTCTTCGGCTTTCCGAGCCAGCACGCCGGCAACGGTATCGGTTTTATCCAAGGCCAGCGCCTTTCGGTACTCGGTCAGCGCTTTGCGCCACAACCCCTCTTTTTCATAGGTGACGCCTTTGTTGGAGGTCGGCTCGAGGTAGTAGGGATCCATTGCGATAGCCTGCTCAAAATAGTCGCGGGCTGCTTTGTATTCGCCGCTCTGAGCATACCATCGGCCGATTTGGTTGTAGGTCTCTGCCATTTGAAAGGGCGCGGCCTCCGATGACGCGACGGCAGACTTGTAGGCGGCTTCCGCGGCCTTGCGATCCCCTTTGGCGATCAGCAAATCCCCCTTCACCTTATGCGGCACCGCTCTTTCCGGCGCCGCCTTGACAACCGATTCGGCCAGGGCCATGGCTTCGTCAGAGCGCCCCTGGCGAGCCAGCACCACAGCCTGCCCCTCCTTGCCGATAATCGCATCTTTGCCAGGCATGGCGGATATTTCGTCGAACACCTTTTTCGCCTGATCGGGCTTTCCTTCGGCCAGCGCCGCGTACCCCTGAACAGCTTTGGCCGCGGCATTGGTCGGCGCTTCTTTCGACACGGTGGTCGCTATGGCGTGGGCCAATGCCGGTTGATCGCGATGGATCTGTCGTTCGGCCAGACGCACCAGGGCTGCCTCGGCATGCTCGCCACCGCCTTGAAAATAATCCAGTACCTGCAGTTGCGGCCCCAGGGAACACACCACCGGCAGGACGAGCTGTGCATCATAGTGTTTGCTCACACCGGTTGTGTCGAGCAGGATCGGAAAAGTGATGTCGCTCTTTTTGATAAAACGGCGCACATCTTCGGATTTGGATTGTGTGACGCCCCAGACTGTAAGCTTGGAATTCTTGTACTGCCGAAGCAGCCTATCGAGCATAAGAAGTCCGCCTTGGCTGGATGTTGATTGGGCATCAAAGAAAAAAAGGACGGTCATTTGCCGCCCTTGCGCCTCTATCAGTTTGTATGGATGGCCGTCGATGTCGCTTAAGGCAAAAGTTGGTGCTCTCTTTCCTGTCTGGATGGCACACACGGCATTGTCGACAGGCAAAACACTGTGAATGGCAAGTACCATTGCAAACAACAACACAACACGCCGCTTCGTCTTCATTGACCCGCCTCCCCTTCGTCGCTGTAATCCATGCAGCATTTCCAGCATAAAAAAATGCGTACGCTCTTGTTTTAGCAAGATATAATCTCGTCGATGTGGTATTGTAAAGACATAATCCGTTCTTGACACGCCAGTGAACCGAAAGATCCCATTTGTGGATGGACACGATTCAGAAGATTTAGCAACCGGTGAGCTTTATGACATCCAAACGCGTTTTGCTGCAAGGTGTGGGGGATATCCTGCTGGAACGTAGCAGCCGTGCCAAGCATATCAACCTATCGGTCAAGCCGTTTAAGGGTGTGCGCGTTGCCGTGCCCAAAGGGGTGACGTTTGATGTGGCCCTAAACGTGGCCCGGGCTAAATCCACCTGGCTCAAAAAGCATATGGGGCGTATGGCGTCCATTGAAAAGCAAATTCTCGCCCAACAGGTGCAGCCTGTAATCAACCGAAGCCAAGCCCGGCGGATATTGGTCAGCCGATTGGCGGAATTGGCCCGGTGTCATGGATTCAGCTACAACCGGGTGTTCATCCGCAATCAGAAAACGCGGTGGGGCAGTTGCTCAACGCAAAACAATATCAATCTAAACATCAAGCTGGTCCGGCTGCCGGACCGATTGCGTGACTACACGATCCTTCACGAACTGGTGCACACCCGCATCAAGCACCACGGTCCGGCGTTTTGGTCGGCCATGGCTTCCCTTGTTTCAGAGCCCAAACAACTAGACCAGGAATTGAATGGATATTGGATGTTGTTGGATAAAAGTGCGCAAGAACTCGCGCATCAATAAGGGCCGCGACATTAATCGATTAAGGATTTAAGTGCGAGTCCCGAAGGGTTCAACTACCGGTGCGTAAAAGCTCCTGAATCCTGGCGCCCAGTTCCTCCAGCTTGTAGGGTTTTTGGATGAATCCTTTGCATCCGCGCTTGATCAGCGCTTCGGTTTGCTCACTGAGGCTGTGACCGCTGGAAAGCAGAACCTTGATGTCCGGCCGTTGGGAGATGAAGTGATCGAACACGGCGGCGCCATTCATATCCGGCATGACCATGTCCAGGATCACCAAATCGATCAGTTCTTTGGTATGATCAAAAATCTCTATGGCCGGGCGTCCGCCGAGGGCCGACAGCACTTTGTACCCGAGTTGTTCGAGCATGGATTTGTTAACGTCGAGAACCATCTTCTCATCGTCTACGAGCAGGATCGTACCCGCGCCTTTGGTGGGCGCGGTGGTCGTCACCTTGGTTTCGCATACCGGACTTTCCGATACCGGTAGATATATATAAAATGTCGTTCCCTCACCGACACGACTGACAAAATCAATGGCACCATCATGATTTTTAATGATGCCATAGGCTGAAGCCAATCCCAATCCCGTCCCCCGACCGATCTCCTTGGTGGTGAAAAACGGTTCGAAAATCCGATTCTGGGTCGCCTCATCCATGCCGATGCCCATGTCGGCCACGGAAATGCAAACATAGCGCCCGACAGGAATGTCCAAAGGTTGCACCAAGGACGCATCCAGTTCGATATTCTTGGTCTCGAAATAGATGTTGCCGCCATCCGGCATGGCCTGCCAGGCGTTTATGCAAAGATTGAGCAGGACCTGCTCGATTTGCCCTTGATCGCCCATCACCGGCCAAATGTCGTCCCGCAGCTTCTCGACGATACGAATATCCTTACGGGTGCGCCCGAACATGCCCACCGTCGTGTGCACAACCTGGTTC
>JABDRH010000604.1 GCA_013041835.1 Desulfatitalea sp.
TTGCACGTGGGCTACGAGGGGGCCATGGCCCTCTTCGACCGCATCGCCAACACCCTGATCGCCCAGCGCCAGGCGGCCTCGCCGGTGGGGTATACGTATATGTAGGTGTTGATTCGTTGACGGGTGAATCCGTTGATTCGGGAATCGCTTCACTTTAATCCATCAACCATTGACCAAAGGAAGAACAATGAATCTCGACGAGCATCCCTGCTTCAACCGTAAAAGCCACCATCAATTCGGGCGCGTCCACCTGCCGGTGGCGCCGCGATGCAACATACAGTGTAAATTCTGCAATCGACAGTTCGATTGTGTCAACGAGAGCCGGCCGGGCGTCACCAGCGCCGTGCTGTCGCCGGCCCAGGCCATGGTCTATCTTGCACAAGTCCTGCGCCGCAAGCCCAGCATCCGCGTGGTGGGCATCGCCGGTCCCGGCGACCCCTTCGCCAATGCCGAGCAGACGCTGGACGTCTGCCGCCGGGTGCGGAAGCACTACCCCGATATGATGCTATGCGTGGCCACCAACGGGCTGAACCTGGCCCCCTACCTCGACGACCTGGCGCAGTTGAAGGTCAGCCACGTCACCGTCACGGTCAATGCCGTGGACCCGGTCATCGGCGCTGAAATCTACGCCTGGATGCGCATCGGCAAACGCGTCAAGCGGGCCGAAGAGGCCGCCGGCATCCTGCTTGCCAGACAGATGGACGCCATCGCCGGGCTCAAGCAGCGCGGCATTCTGGTCAAGATCAACAGCATCATTTTACCGGGCATCAACGACCATCACATCGAAGCGGTGGCCAAGGCCATGGGCGCCCTGGACGTGGACCTGTTTAATTGCCTGCCCTATTACCCAAACGCCGGGTCCGAATTCGAGCATCTGGCCGAGCCATCGGCCGAAGCCATTCAGGCGGTACGTGCCGCCGCCGGACGTCATGTCCGCCAGATGCGCCACTGCACCCGCTGCCGCTCGGACGCAGTGGGTTTGCTCGGCGAACCCCAATCCGAGGCACTGATGGCAACCTTGAAAAACTGCCAACACCTGCAAGTAACGGAATCGGCCGCCGCCGATGTCTCCGACCGGCCTTACGTGGCCGTGGCCAGCCTGGAGGGCGTGCTGGTCAACCAGCACCTGGGAGAAGCAGATCAACTGCTGATCTATGGTTGGCGCGACGGCGGGCGGCGCGACGAAAGTCAGCGGGACGGGCGGCTGGGCCTGATCGAAGCCCGCCCCACGCCGGCCCCCGGCAGCGGCGATGCCCGCTGGCAGCACCTGGCGCGCGGCCTGGCAGATTGCCGCGCGTTGCTGGTATCGGGCATCGGCGCAAAGCCCGAGCAGGCCCTTACCCAGAGCGGGATTCAAGTCTTTACCTGCGAGGGGCTCATCGACGAGGCGGTACAGCGTGTATTCGCCGGTAGCGATCTCAAGCCCATGGCGGTGCGACAACCCAAACCATGCGGCGCTTCGTGCGGCGGAGATATGATGGGATGCGGCGCGTAACATTGAAATCAAACCCCTATACCTGAAAGGAGAAAGAACTCATGGACAAACCCGATTGTCACATTTTTGTATGCGCCAGTTTCCGAGCCGACGGCGACACCAAGGGTGTTTGCAACAAGAAAGGCTCGGTGGCCCTGCTGCCTTACATCGAGAACGAGATTCTCGACCGGGGCATGGATGCCCAAATTACCAGCACCGGATGCCTGAAGGCGTGCGATCACGGCCCGGTAATGGTGGTGCATCCCCAAGGCCAGTGGTACGGCAAGGTGGAAAGCGAAGCCGTGGTGGATGAAATTCTCGACGCCATCGAAGATGGCGAGGTGGCCGAATCCCACCTCATCCAGTAAACGGCCGGTGGTGGCAACCAAAGACAACAGGGAGCAGGAGGGGGATTGATGAACCGAGGGTATGATTACATTGACGAAGGGCGCCGCTATCTGCAAACCGCAAAAAACGGACGCGAACGCACATCGGTCTTCAACAACCAGGTGACCTACAACCTGATCGGCCTCTCCGTGGAAAAGCTGCTCGTGGGTTTGAGCATGCACCTTGGCCACCTGCCGGCGGATCACACACTGGCCGGCATTGTGGCCGAAGTGAACCGCTTTTGCCCCATGGAAAACGACCTGGCGGAGGCGGTGCGCCGCATCGATCAGGTCCAGGATATGTGCAGCCTCGACATATCTGCGTTCCGCGCCATCAGCGACGGGCAGATCGACCATATGCTCAAGATCAATGAATCGGTCCGTGCCTTCGTGGAATGTCATTTAGATCCAACGCCCGCCTTTTACGGCAGGAAAGAAAGAGAGCTATGAATGAAACCAACGTGGGTAAAGATATTTGAATACGCTTCGAGCCCTCTGCACGGCACCATGTCCCGCAAATTGCGCAAAGGCGTACACTTGCAGATCAACGAAGGTAAGGTATACTCCCAAGCGGTCCTGTTTCTTGGCGAAAAGTTCGTACGGCTGACCGAAAACAACGTTGACGCCGCCGTCAACACGTACTACGACTTTGAGCGCATCGACAGTGTCCGCACCATCAGCAAGGAGAGCCTACAAGGCCCCCCAAAAGTAAAGGAGGGAAGATGACATCCATAAAGATCGCCGTGGCTTCCACCGATGGCGAAACGGTAAACACCCATTTCGGACAGGCGGATCGCTTCTCCATCTATGAGATGGGTCCTCGGATGGCCCATGTCGAAGATCGTTCGTGCCAGCGTTTGTCCACCGGTGACCCCCAACATGCCTTTGACGCCGGCCGGTTCAAACGGATCGCCGATCAGCTCAAGGATTGCAGCAAGGTCTACGTCGCCGATATCGGCCGGCGGCCCGAGGCGGAACTCAAGGCCCTGGGGATTGAGGCGGTCCGTTGCACCTGCGCCGTCCATCAGATCGGCACCTGCGGCGGCAACTGCCGGACGCCGGCGCCAAAGCCCTGATCAGGACGCGCCATGTCGCCATACCTCTCTCCCTTACTGCTGACCCTCAAAGTCGCTTTTTGGGCCACCCTCGCCGCCTCGCTGACGGGTATCGCCCTGGCGCTGTGGATGCAGCGCCGCAACGGGCGGGGCAAAGATGCCCTGGACGCCCTGCTGACCCTGCCCATGGTGTTGCCGCCCACCGTGCTCGGCTACTACCTGATCGTGGTGATGGGACGCAGGGGACTTGTGGGCAGTTGGCTGGCGGCCCACCTGGGCATCAACCTGATGTTCACCTGGCAGGGGGCCGCCATGGCGGCGGCGGTGGCCGCCCTGCCGCTGGTGATCAAGTCGGCCCGGGCGGCATTCGAATCGGTGGACGGCAACTTTGAACAGGCGGCGCGCACCCTGGGTGCCGCCGAATGGGCTATTTTTCTGCGTATCAGCCTGCCGCTGGCCTGGCGCGGTGTCCTGGCCGGCATCATGCTGGCCTTTGCCCGGGCCATGGGCGAGTTCGGCGCCACCCTCATGGTGGCCGGCAACCTGCCGGGAAAAACCCAAACCCTCTCCACGGCCATTTATACGGCCGTGCAGGCCGGCCGCGATCAGCAGGCCCACCTGTTGGTGGCCACCGCCTCGGCGGTGTGTTTCATGATCCTTTACGGGACGGGCAAACTGCTAAGAGCGCGACGGAGGTGACCCCAATGACCTATTTGCGCAAGCCTGACATGAATCTTCTTCTCGTACATCTTTTTTTGCTCATGTTGCGGGTCTTCTTCTTTCCCGGCGCCGCCCACGGCGAGGAATTCATCGTCTCCGCAGCCGCCAGCCTGAGCAACGCGCTCCAGGCCGTGGGAACGCAGTTTCAAAAGGATCATCCCGACGAGCGGATCATCTTCAACTTCGCCGCCAGCGGCGCCCTGCTGCGGCAGATCGAGCAGGGCGCGCCGGTGGACCTGTTCGCCTCGGCCAATCAGGCTTTCATGGATGAGGCCCAGGCAAAGGGCCTCATCCGCAGCGCGACACGGCGCGACTTTGCCCGCAACACCCTGGTCCTGGCCGTGCCCGCCGATTCCCCCGGCGGCATTCGGCAAGCGGCCGATCTCGCGGACACTGTTTCGCTGCGCATTGCCATCGGAAATCCCGATACCGTGCCGGCCGGCCGCTATGCCCGCCAGGCCCTTAAACGGCTTGGGCTGTGGGACTCTTGCCAAGAGCGTCTCATCCTGGCCAACTCGGTGCGCCAGGTGCTCGACTACCTGCGGCGGGGCGAAGTGGACGCCGGGCTGGTTTACGCCACCGACATCGCCATCGCCGGCGACCGGGTGGTGCAACTGCAGACCTTGGCCACCGATTCGCCCATCCGCTACTGCATCGCAGCGGTGAACAAGGCCGCTCACCCACGCGCCGGCAGTCGATTCATTGCCTATTTATGTTCCACCAAGGGGCAGCGCATACTGGGTGGATTTGGCTTTCAGGCGCCTTAACATGGATGCGATTCACATCGACATTGCCAAGCGACTGAGCTTCGGCCGGCGCACCTTCGACCTGCACATCCGTTTCACCGGACGCTCGCGGTGGCTGTCGCTGTTCGGCCCCTCGGGGTCGGGCAAAAGCCTGACGCTAAAGGCCCTTGCCGGGCTGCTGACACCGGACCAGGGCAAGATCGTCATCGACGGCGACTGCTGGTTCGACCACCAGGCAGGCATCGACCGCCCGGCGGCCCGGCGCCGGGTCGGCTACCTGTTCCAGGAGTACGCGCTGTTTCCCCATTTGACGGTATTCGCCAATGTCGCCTTCGGGCTGCACCCCAACCGGCTGGTACGTCCAAACCGCATGGCGCGCGGCAAAGTGGAAGAAATGCTGGAGATCTTTGACCTGCGTTCGTTGTCGTCCTGTTTGCCGGACTGCCTTTCCGGCGGACAGCGCCAGCGGGTCGCCTTGGCGCGCGCCTTGATCGGCCACCCGCGACTACTGTTGCTCGACGAACCCTTCGCCGCCCTTGACCCGCTGCTGCGCCGGCGCATGCGCCACGAACTCAAACGCATCCAATCGATCTTTGATATCCCGGTGGTGATGATCACTCACGATCCGGAGGATCTCAACACACTGGCTCAGACAGTGGTGGTCATTGATGAGGGTCGCGTAAGCCAGGTGATTCAGGCCTACCAACAGCAAAAACGAAAGATCCGTTGGCTCTCGGAAAACCACCCCGTAACCGCGAAGGAGGAACAGGCCCATGATCCCGACGATCCGCAATGCGACGCAACAGGATCTCGAATCCCTTGTCGTCCTGCTTGAGCAACTGTTTGCCATCGAGACCGATTTTAGGATCGATCCGGTGCGCCATCGGCGGGGCGTGCGGCTCATGCTCGACGGTTGCGGCAAACACCGCTGCATGAAAGTGGCCGAGCTCCGGGGCGCGGTGGTGGCCATGGGCAGCGTGCAACTGCTCATCTCTACCGCGGAAGGCAACGTGGTGGCCCTGCTGGAAGACATCGTCGTGGATGACGCCCTGCGCCGGCAGGGCATCGGCCGGCAGGTCATGGCGGCCCTGGAGCAGTGGGCCGTCCAGCACGGCGCAACCCGCCTGCAACTGCTGGCGGACCGGACCAATTTTTCGGCCCTGGATTTCTACAACACCATCGGCTGGGTGCCGACCAAAATGATCTGTTTGCGAAGAAAAATGACACGAAAGAGCATTAGAGATAAAAGCACGACACAGGCCACAGCCGAAAGTGAGACACAATGGCCACGACACAAAACAAACGCATCATCGTGTTAAATGACACAACCTTGCGTGACGGCGCCCAGGCGCCGGGCGTCCGGTTCTCCCTTCAGGACAAAATCGACATCGCCCAAGCGTTGGACCGCATGGGCATCGATGAGCTGGAGGTCGGCACACCGGCCATGGGGGACAGGGAAGCCGCGGATATCCGCGCTTTGAGGGATCTCGGGCTCACCTGCCGGTTGAGCGCCTGGTGCCGCGCGCGGCAAACCGACCTGAAACAAGCCGAACAGTGCGGTGTCGACGCCGTTCACATCAGCCTGCCCGTATCGGACATCCATCTCGGCGCCCTGGGCAAGGATCGACAGTGGGTTTTACAACGGCTATGCGCCCTGGTGCCCGCCGCCACGGCCGTCTTCCGGCAGGTCTCCATCGGTGCCCAGGACGCGACCCGGGCCGAACCCCAATGGTTGGCAACATTCGCCCGGACGGTTCAGGACCTGGGCGTGCAACGCCTGCGCATCGCCGATACGGTGGGCATCGGCAGACCATCCGTCATTTCGGAACGGTTCGCCATGCTGCGAACCGCAGCCTCCCGGCTACCCCTGGAATTCCACGGCCACAACGATTTGGGCATGGCCACGGCCAATGCGCTCGCCGCAACCGAAAACGGCGCCCAGGCCGTGAGCCTCACCGTCAACGGCCTCGGCGAACGGGCCGGCAACACCCCCTTGGAGCAGATGGCCATGGCCTTGCACCATCACCCCGATCTGTCCTGCCGCCTCCGCAGCCAAGGGCTTTTACAGGTATGCCGCCGAACGGCGCTGGCCGCCGGACGGCCCATTCCACCCGATCAGCCGATCACCGGCGAGATGGCCTTTACCCACGAATCGGGCATCCATTGTCACGCCACCCTTGTTGATCCCCAGGCCTATGAACCGTTTGCCCCGCAGACCATCGGCCGGCCGAGCCGCCGTTTCGCATGGGGCAGCCACTCGGGCCGGGCCGGCATACAGCACCTGCTCGCCCGGGCCGGCATCGCCGCCTCCGCAAAGCAAGTGAACCGGCTGAGGGGCTTGCTGACGTAGGCCCGAATCTTATCAGCGCCTTGCGGATTCCCAAAACAGACGAAATGCTTTGTGATGCACTCAGGCGAAAGCTTACCTGCGTCTCAGAACGCACCTTTAGTGAATTCTTCAGAAGCTTGCGTCATGAGTTTTGCTATTGGCATTTTTTGTGGGCACTTTTTTTCAGCACTTGAATAATCACTGCTTTTTATCTTTTTGCGAATCGTAGTTGGTATCTGTTCAAACTTTTTTGACATCATATTCTTTATGCCGTATCCTCTCGAATACATCAGCATTTCCATAATATCAAATATTGGAATAGTATCTGTGTTTGCAGTTTCACATAGACCACAATGTCTACAAAAGTATTCTCCGGTATTGTCCATGTGATCTGCAAGTAGCTTTTTAGCTTTCTCAGACCATTTTCTTACATCATTGGTGAGTGCTTCAATATTGTCCAGCACATGTACAGCTAAAAAGTCTATAGTGGATATTCCATTTTTCTTGAGCGCATTGTCCAATTGATTTTGCATGGCATCTGGATGTGTGGAATATACTTTTCCGGATAAAAAAAACTTTTTCTCGCAATTCCGGGTGTTTTTTAAAATATTCACTATATGCTTTCCCTGAAAATGAAACGATTTCCCAGCAGTCTACGCCATTTTTAAGGGCTTCATCCAATATGATTGATAAAACGCAACCACCATTTTTCCACAATGTCATAAAGTGTAGAAATTATGTTATCATAACCGATCACCGACGAGATGGCTTTTGCGCCCGAATCGGGTATCCATTGTCATGCCATGCTGGCCAGCCGCTCAAGCTTACGAACCGTTTGACCCGCAGGTAATCGGCCCGACGAGCCGCCGGTTTGTATGGAGCAGCCACTCGGGCCGGGCCGGCATACGGTACCTGCTCGCTCAGGCCGGCATCGCCGCCTCTGCCCACCCGGTGAACCGGCGGACAGGTTTGCTAACGTCGGCCTGAATCCCATCGAATCAATTATTGTTTTTGGTCCTTTACAATTTCTGATTATACCATTAATATACGACCCGCCTACTGCACGGAAAAGCTTTTTCTAACAACTTCTAATGGGAATTGGTGAGGATCTGATTTGTCATATTTACCTGTAATCGTAGGGTTTGGCGGCATCAATTGTTCCGGACGATCTTCGTTTCACCGCGGTTTTCAACGGCTCGTGGTGGATAAGCTTTCAAAAGCCGATCAGGAGGAAACCTACACGGATTTGGCGGTTTTAATGGGGTTGGTAACCCATGAACAAAGACGCTATCTGGATTCATTTGCCAGTGAAATCAAACCGGCTGAAATTACAGATCGATTTGCCGAAACCATCCGTCGAAACACGTTGCTCAGACGTGTCGGCAAGGACGTGCTCGATGCGGACCACATACTTTACAACAAGAAACTGCGGCTGACCCCGAGTGAGAGCAGCTCATTTTCATTTGAAGTTGAAAAACGAGAGCTGCCTGTGACCCTTCCGGAAAATTGGCATATCAGCAGGATCCGTGAAGATGACACCAATGTAAAAATCACCGCTAAGGGACCGGTCGAGTTTTTCATCCCTGACAGCCGAAAACTGCTTGTCCAAACCGCGGGACAACTACTTTGCCGGATCAAACCCGGTAGGTAG
>JABDRH010000608.1 GCA_013041835.1 Desulfatitalea sp.
ACCCGGCTGTATTTTTGTGCCTTGCCGGGTGAGCGCCTCAACACCTAAAAATGTAAATTTATTTTTGCGCGAACCCTAAGCATGCCGGCCGAGTCCCTGCAAAATGGACCGCTTGAAATAATTCAGGTTGGCCGAGCAAACAATCACGGCCATAATCGCGTAAGCGGCGATGTGTTCTTGCACCCGGGTATGGCCGCGTCGAATCCGGCCGTTAAGACCAGCGGCAGGGATGCCGTCAGGCCTGTCAGCACCATGGCCCGGAAACCAAGTCCCATTACACGCTGGTGCGCTTTGGGATCGCGGTCGCTGACGGCCGTGTACCGGCTGACATACAAACAAGCGGCCAGATATGCATAAACACCCAACCCAGCCTGACCATAGACCCGTTCGACGACAATCATCACCAGCAGGAAAACGCTCAGTTCCACGGCATCTTCGCCGATGGTCGCCAACAGATCCAAGGCCTTTCGTGCAATCGTGGCCATATGGGGTGTATAATCTATCATCGTGTCCATTGACGCTTTACAATCCGGCTTTCCCAAAGGCTGACTGGAAGCGTTCACAGTGGGACATAAACGGCAATTTTAAAAGAACTTTTGGAAAAGCACGAAAAAGTAGCCTGTATTGAGTATGCCACCCGGGTGGCGGTGTCAACACGCCCGGCGATTCAACGGAGGGAGGCACAACTGAGGGAATACCGTCAAACCTTTTGACAAAAATGCAACCGCCTATCTATAATATTGGTATTAATCCGACATGATCGCACGCAGCACCGGCAGCGGTTTTTACGGCAATGCCACCTTTTTTGGCTACCAGCGCAATCCCAACACCTTAAACCAGAGAGGATGCATCATGAGCCAGGACCTCCAGCGTCGGTTCAATCTGCGGGAATTCAAGGCCATCAGCCGAGCCATTTCCACCTACGAGGATTTGAATATTCTCGTTCAACACTTTGTTGAGGGTATTTGCCTGGCCTTCAAAATCAAAGGGGCCGCCATCATGCTTTATGATGAGGTGGAAAGGCAGCTTTTCCGGGTAGCCAGTTACGGCATGAGTGAGGCCTATCTGAACAAAGGCCCGGTCTTTTTATGGGATAAGGATGACGCTTTTGTCAAAGGCGAACCGGTGTTTGTGCAAGATCTGCAAAACGATTCACGGGTGCAGTACCCGGAATCGGCGCGCATCGAAAACATTCGTGCCATGCTCTCTTTTCCCATCAAGTGCCGGGAAGCCGTAGTCGGTCTTCTGCGGATATACCACAGTGAACCCATTGTGCTGCATCCCGAGGATGTGGAATCCATCACCGTACTATCACTTCACCTGGGGATGGTCATCGAAATGAATGGCCTTGGCAATTGTGTTCATATGGTATGCGGCGCTATTTCGAGTCTGCCGCCGCGCATGCGCCAGGGGCTGTGATGCCGACCCAGGGGCAGGTGTTTACCGATACCAGCAATTTTACCGCGATCAAACCCGAGGATATCATCTGCGTGGGCGGAAAATGCTACTTGGTCAAAGGAGAAGAGCGTGAGTACCGCTTCGGCATCGAAGATCCCAAATTCTGGGTAAAGAAGGTGATTGACGTACAGACCCAAGAGCGAAAAATCATCAAACTGGCCTATACCGAAGCCTTTATGACCAGTTTGGGCGGCGTTAAGATCCGCTGCTTTCGAAATCCGGCCAAGGAGAGTGATATTCTGGAGCTGGTTGACGGACATCTGGCATTTATGCAGGGCATTACCTATCCGGATACGCAAGGTAACCCGGTGCGCATTCTGGATATCGTTCGGGGGGTTAATTTTCTGAACTATATCGACCGGATTCAACTGCCGCATGACAAGTATTTTTGGACGGCGCTGCCCGATGTACTCCGGCACCTCATCGAAGCCTTCCGAGCGATTGACTTTCTGCACGACAACGGTTTCCGTCATGGCGACATCCGCAATGACCATGTCATTGTGACACACGGCAACGGACATTACGTGTGGATCGATTTCGACTATGATTTCGAGCTTTGGGAAAATCCCTACGCCCTGGATCTTTTCGGCCTGGGCAATCTATTGATTTACGCCATCGGCAAGGGATTTCACGACTACTACATGATCAAAACCGACAGGCATACCTACAAGGACCTTGTCAGCCGTTTAACCCAGGAAGACTTTTCTCTTTTGCACAAATCTCGTTTGGTAAACTTGCGAAAGATCTTTCCCTACATCCCACCTATGCTGAACAATATTTTACTTCACTTTTCCAGGGGGGCACATGTATTTTATGAAAGTGTGCAGGAGATCATCGAAGATCTGAACGGATACCTTGAATCCATCTGATATCAGGGGAGGCACAAAGTGAGATGCTCTATTTTGCTGGCTTTCAACGATTCTTCAAGCTGCCACTCGGCGTTGGAGTGCATCACACGCATCTCCAATTGCCCGGAGAACAGCTCCATCACGCTGTTGCACTTGTTTCGAAAACCCACCGGCAGTGAAGATCTGATGGGCAAAAAGTATATGCAGAGTGCACCGGAGCGCATCAAGAAGGCCCTGGAACAGGCGCGCAGCCAATTGGTTGAATCCGGCTTTCGTCCGGACCAGGTGTCCGTCAAGTTTATTGAAACCCCCTACCCCACGGTTGCCGATGGCATCATCGATCAGTTTGTCCGGGGAGACTACAATTTAGTGGTCATCGGGCGCAAAAGAATGTCCAAGGCCGAGGAGTTCGTCTTAGGGGATACAAGCGTGCGACTGGTAAGGGCGCTGGAAGGCACCGCAGTTCTGGTGGTGAAGCAATAGACTGCCACGGCTCGACTGGGGAGCGATGTTACCTCTCATTCCACTGTTCCAGGACTTGTGGACGGTAA
>JABDRH010000611.1 GCA_013041835.1 Desulfatitalea sp.
CGTGGAAAACCGCTTCGTGGGCATGAAGTCACGGGGAGTATATGAAACACCGGGCGGCACTATCCTGCGCCAGGCCCACATGGCCATCGAGTCCATCACCCTGGACAGGGAGGTGCAGCACCTGCGCGACGGGCTGATTCCCAAGTATGCCGAACTGATCTATAACGGCTTTTGGTTCGCACCGGAGCGCCGGTTGCTTCAGGTCATGATCGACGATACCCAGACCCATGTGTCGGGCGTGGTGCGCCTGGATCTTTACAAAGGAAATTGCATTGCGACCGGTCGTAAATCGGACTTCTCGCTGTACAGCGAAGCCCATGCCACCTTCGAGGACGACGTCGTTTACAGCCAGAAGGATGCCGAGGGATTCATCCGGCTCAACGCCCTTCGCCTGCGCATTCAACGGCTGATGCAGCGCTAAGGCCTCGGCATAAAAAAGCAGATGAACTGAATATGGGCGCAATCCGGCACGATTCTTTTATACAGAGGCCCATCGTGGAAGGGGTAATTGGCGAGGCGAGAAGAACTTCGTGCGGCGTCAATATAGAGAGACCAACCCACCAACCAAGGACCAATCAATGAGCAGTAAACCCTGGGGCGGCCGTTTCAACGAGCGCACGGATATCAGCGTGGAGGCCTTCACTTCTTCCATTCAAGTGGACAAACGCCTCTATCCGTATGACATAGAAGGCAGTGTGGCCCACTGCCGCATGCTGGCCAAGGTCGGCGTGTTGACGGATGAAGAGTCTGAGACGATAGTGGACGGCCTGTTTCAGATCAAGCGTGAACTGGATCAGGATCAGTTCGACTTTGATGACAGCATGGAAGATATCCATATGCACATCGAGGCGCGATTGCTGCAACTGGTGGGCAAAACGGCCCAGAAGCTGCATACCGCCCGCAGTCGAAATGACCAGGTGGCCCTGGACGTGCGCATGTTCCTGCGCGACGCGACGGGTCGCATTGTCGACGGCCTGACCGCCTTGCGGCAAACCCTGGTGGATCTGGCCGAACAGCACACCGATACGGTCATGCCCGGCTACACCCACCTGCAGCGCGCCCAGCCCGTGCTGCTGGCCCATCATTGGATGGCCTACTACGAGATGTTCACCCGTGATGCCGAACGGTTCGACGACTGCCTCAAGCGCACCAATGTGATGCCTCTGGGCGCAGCCGCCCTGGCCGGCACCACCCATCCCATCGATCGCCAGTATACGGCCGAACTCCTCAATTTCCCGGTCGTGACGGCCAATAGCCTGGACACGGTTTCCGATCGCGATTTCATCATGGAGTTCCTCGCCGCGGCCAGTATTTGCATGGTCCATTTCAGCCGTCTCGCCGAGGAACTGGTGCTCTGGTCGTCTACTGAATTCAGCTTCATCCAATTGGCCGACGCCTTTTCCACCGGCAGCAGCATCATGCCCCAGAAGAAGAATCCCGACATCCCCGAACTGATCCGGGGCAAAACCGGCCGGGTGGTGGGCGACCTGGTGGCCCTGATCACCTTGATGAAGAGCCTGCCCTTGGCGTACAACCGGGACATGCAGGAGGACAAGCCGCCCCTGTTCGATGCGGTGGATACCGTCCAGGCCTGCATTGACATCGTCGTCAAAATGCTGCCCACGATACGGGTCGGCACCGAGACCATGCGTCGGGCCGCCACCCGTGGATTTCTCAACGCCACCGACATGGCCGACTACCTGGTGGGGCGGGGGATGCCGTTCCGCAAGGCCCATGCCGTGGTGGGCCAAGCCGTGGCCCATGCGCTGGAACAGGGCAAGGAACTGCATGAGTTGACGCTGAAGGAATTGGAGACGTTCTCCAAGCTGATCAAGGATGACCTGTTCGATGCGCTTACGCTGGCGCAAATGATCTCCCGCCGGCAATCGGCGGGCGGCACCGCCGGCGACCAGGTGCGGGGTGCCATTGCAGCGGCCAAACAGCGGTTGGCGCAAGCCGGTGCGCCGGAGGCCAAGCCTAAGAACACAAAGGCGTCAATGCGGTGACAAAGGATGTTTGCTTTTTAAAAAGGCCATGGGTCCGGGCCGTATGCCTGCTGATGCTCGTGGGGTGCGGTATCAAGGGACCGCCGTTGGCGCCCGAACGGCCCTTTCTGGAAAAAGTAGCAACCCTGGCAGCGTCCGTGCAGGGTGACACGGTTATCTTGAGCTGGTCGGTTCGAGGCGCCCGCAAGGGATTGCGCGGATTTGTCGTGTTTCGCGCCACCGACCGTCTGTCCGATCCCGATTGCCGGGAGTGCCCCCGGCGTTTTGAAAAAATCGGTGAGTTGACCCTGGATCCAGACAGTAAAACCCTAACATTCACAGACACCATCGGTCCGGGCAGCGTTCATACTTACCAGGTCCAACCGGTGGACCTGGCGGGTTCGCGCGGACCCGGATCGAATAGGGTCTCGGTCGAAAGGGCGAAGGCAGATGAATGAGATTCCTTTCTATAAAATGAGCGGCAGCGGCAACGACTTCATTCTCATCGACAACCGTCAGGGGATCATCGGGATGGACGATCCGCCCGCGTTCGTGGCAAAGGTATGCCGGCGGGCCATGTCGGTAGGGGCTGATGGCCTGATACTCATCGAGGCCTCGGCGCAGGCTGATTTTCGATGGCGATTTTTCAACTCGGACGGCAGCCTGCCCGAGATGTGCGGCAACGGCGCCAGGTGCGCGGCGCGCTTCGCTTTTTTAAACGGCATCGCCGGCGCCGACCTAGCCTTCGAGACCTTGGCGGGGCTTATCGAAGCCCACGTTGAAGACGATCAGGTGCGCATCAAGATGTCCGATCCCTCGGACCTGGTGTTGGACGATGCCATCGTCATGGCCGACTACCCCCTGCCCATCAGCCATGTGAACACGGGCGTGCCTCATGTGGTGATGCAAGTCAAGGATCTGGCCGCGGCCAATGTGACCGCCATTGGTCACGATATCCGGTTTCATCCCAAGTTCCAGCCCGAAGGCACCAACGTTAATTTTATTGCACCGACAGACGACGGCCCATGGGCCATCCGGACCTATGAGCGCGGCGTGGAAGGCGAGACCCTGGCCTGCGGCACCGGCGCTGTGGCCGCTGCGCTGGTACTCGCCTTGCGCTACGATCTTGCATCGCCGGTGATCTTGAAAACGCGCAGCGGCTCCCTGCTGAAGTCGTATTTTCGGCGTCAAGGGGAGCGTTTCGACCAGGTTTGCCTGGAGGGCGATGCCCGAGTTGTCTATCAGGGGCTGTTGACCCCCGAAGCGTGGGCGTATTGATGGACCCGGCGTGGGCCTATCTGTCCATCGGCAGCAACCTTGGCGAGCGTCTGGACAACTGCTGCCGGGCCATCCAACACCTAACGGCGGACGGAACGGTCAAGGTGCTGGCGCGTTCCCCTTTTTACGAAAGCGAACCGGTGGATTACCTGACGCAGCGATGGTTCCTCAATGCCGCCATGAAAATCGAGACCGGCTTAGCCCCCCACGCGCTGCTGGACAAGCTCAAGGGCATTGAACAGCGCATGGGGCGCACGCCGGACAAGGTGAGATTCGGGCCGCGCGTGCTGGACCTGGATATCATCTTGTATGAGGATCGTATCCTGTCCTGCGAGCATCTGGTGATCCCCCATCCCCGCATGCACAAAAGACGCTTTGTCTTGCAACCCATCTGTGATATAGACCCGGTGGTCATGCATCCGATCCTGCAGCATGATGTGAATACGCTTTTAAATCAATTAGGTGCATACGGCCAACGCTTAATGCCATGCTCATTCGACTGCTGATTTATTTTATACTGGGCATCATCATCCATCGGGTGCTGAGAAAGCTGTTCAGCGGCCCGAAAAAACCCCGGGTTCAAACCGGCGGCCGCATGCCGCTCAAGGCTGATGACACAATGGTTCAGGACCCGCAGTGCGGGACCTACATTGCCCGCCGCGACGGCGAAACCTTACGAATCGGCGGGCAGACACTTTATTTTTGCAGCGAATCCTGCAAAGCGAAATACGTCGCGCGGCAGACACCCAAACCGTGATTCCGTTGCGTCGGGCGGGTCGATCACTTCAACCGCCGGAGCTCGCCCTGTAACGAATCCTTACAAAAGGAGCATGGATATGAAATTCTTCATAGACACCGCCAATATCGAGGAGATCAAAGAGGCCAACGCCATGGGCATGGTGGATGGCGTCACCACCAATCCCAGCCTGATCGCCAAGGAGGGGGGCGATTTCAAGGAAATCATCACCGAAATCTGTCATATCGTGGATGGCCCCATCAGCGCTGAAGTCATCAGCCTGGAAACACAGGGCATGATCGGCGAAGCCAGGGATCTGGCCCGGATTCATGAGAACATCGTCGTCAAGATCCCCATGACCATCGACGGCCTAAAAGCGGTGCGACAGCTTTCCGGCGAAGGCATCAAGACCAATGTCACCCTGGTCTTTTCACCCCTGCAAGCCCTGATGGCCGCCAAGGCCGGCGCGACCTACGTGAGTCCATTTGTAGGCCGCCTGGACGACCTGGCCCAGGAGGGCATGGTGCTTATCGAGCAATTGGTGGAGATTTACAGCAATTACGCCTTTGATACGGAAATCATCGTGGCCAGCGTTCGAAATCCCTTGCATGTGCTCGAAGCGGCCATGATGGGCGCCGACATCGCCACCATTCCATTTAATGTATTGAGCAAACTGGCCGCCCATCCACTGACGGACAAAGGCATCAAGGCCTTTTTGGACGATTGGCAAAAACGCAACTCCCGTTAACGGACAGGGGGCTTTTGATCCGCTTGCGGACAACGGATTGCATCGGCCCCGCATTAGCGGCAAAAAAGAGGATTCGCATGCGTCTGCCGGATCGAATCAATCAAATACTCGGCGATCCCAACGCCTTGACCCTTTTTCGTATCCTGACGGTGCCGGTGGTCGTGGTGTTGATGATCGCCCCCAACCGCTGGACCAGCCTTTGCGCGGCCTTGCTCTTCAGCGCCGCAGCCATTACCGATTACTTCGACGGCTATTTGGCCCGCCGTAAAGGCATGATTTCCAATCTGGGGAAAGTCATGGACCCGGTGGCGGATAAGCTGTTGGTGTCGTGCGCCTTTATTATGCTGGCCGCCCAGCAATGGGTGCCGGCCTGGATCGTGTGCGTGATCATCGGCCGGGAAATCGCCGTCACCGGGTTGCGCAATCTGATCGCCCATCACCAGGCGGATGTATCGGCTTCCCAGCTTGGTAAATACAAAACCGGATTTCAGATCGCCGCGGCCATTCCCCTGTTGATTCACTATGAATTTTTCTGGCTCGATGTGCAGGTCATCGGACAGTTCTTCCTATGGGGCGCGCTGCTGTTTACCGTTTGGTCCGGCGTGGATTACTTCGTACGCCATCGCAAACTGCTGCAGCCTTGATCAACCACAATTTTCTATTGACAAAACCGGCCGCAATAGATACTTAGTCGTCTTCAAACTGAGCGGGAATAACTCAGTGGTAGAGTGCGACCTTGCCAAGGTCGAAGTCGCGGGTTCAAATCCCGTTTCCCGCTCCATTTCTTTTTAGGCGGCATAGCCAAGTGGTAAGGCAGAGGTCTGCAAAACCTCCATTCTCCGGTTCAAATCCGGATGCCGCCTCCATTTCTTTTCATCTCACCTCGGCCGACGGTGCCATCGGCAGTCATACCCAGGCTGCTCAGAAGGCATATGAAGACTTCAAGGCGTTGACTCAAAAATTGTTTGTACGGATGAAAAGGTGATCATATGCGTGCGGAAATTCTGGCGACCGGAGATGAAATTCGTACCGGTGCATTGGTGGACAGCAATTCGGCCTACATTGCCGACCGGTTGGAAGGGATCGGTGTCGAGGTGACGCGGCACCATGCCGTGGGGGATCATCTCGAGACGCTGGCGGCCGTGTTTCGGGAGATGGCCGGCCGTTGCGAGGTGGCCGTGGTCACCGGCGGCCTGGGCCCCACCCAGGATGATCTGAGTTCGGCCGCGGCGGCTGCGGCGGCCGGTGTCCAACTGGTGGAAGATGCGCGCGCCCTGGCACAGATCGAAGCGTTTTTCGCCAAGCGTGGACGGCCCATGACCGCTTCCAACCGCAAGCAGGCCCTGTTTCCCCAGGGTGCACATTGCCTGTACAACGCCTTGGGAACGGCGCCCGGGTTTCAGATGGCGTTGAACGGATGCACCCTTTTCTTTCTGCCCGGAGTGCCCAACGAAATGCGCGCCATGCTTGGCGAGCAAGTGCTGCCGCAGCTCGAGCAATTACAAGGTTCCCAACGGCGGCACCGATTGGTGCGCGTGATTTCGACCTTCGGGCAGACGGAAAGCGCGGTGGGGGAAACGCTGGCCGGGCTCACCGACCGTTTCCCGCAGGTTACGCTCGGTTTGCGGGCCAAATTCCCCGAAATTCAGGTCAAACTCTACCTGAACACCGCCGACCGGCCGGCGGGCGAGGCGATGCTGGCGCAGGCCGTGGCCTATGGGGTCGAGCGGCTTCAACCGTATGTCTTTTCCCTGAACGAGCGCACGATGGCGGCAAAGGTGGGCGCGATGCTGCTGCAGCGGGGAGAAACCCTGGCGTTGGCCGAAAGCTGCACCGGCGGACTGGCGGCCAACTGGATAACCAACACGCCCGGTTCATCGGACTATTTTCTGCTATCCGCCGTCACCTATGCCAATGCAGGCAAAGTCAAACTGCTGGGGGTTTCCGAGCAGACCCTGGCGGAAAAAGGCGCCGTGGACGAAGAGACCGCCCGCCAAATGGCCGAAGGGGTGCGGCGCGTCGCCGGCGCCGATTACGGCCTGGCCACCACCGGCATTGCCGGACCCGATGGCGGCACGCCGGATAAACCCGTGGGGACCATCTGCATCGGCCTGGCCACGGCCAAAGAGACCCTCTCCCGTCGTCACACCCTTTCATTTGGCCGTCGCCTGATGAACAAACGCCTGTTCGCCACACTGGCCCTGGACCTGTTGCGAAAGTATATCACCGGTGATTTGAAGCCGCGCTGAAGAAAAACGCCCAAGCCTTTGAATCCAAACACAAAGACGAAATGATCACCTTCGCCCAGAGGCCATGGCCTC
>JABDRH010000616.1 GCA_013041835.1 Desulfatitalea sp.
ATACCGGAGGCATGGCAAAGCAGTTCGATCGGCTATGGCGATTGGCATGCGAAGCACCCGAACCGGCCGGCGACATTGCGGATGCATCCGCAGCGGATATTTCCAAAGAAACGCTCATGAAAACCCTGAGGACCTTCCGTCGCCGGGAAATGGTGCGGATCGCTCTGCGAGACATTTGCGGGTGGGCTGTGTTGGAGCAGACCCTGGCAGATCTGACCGATTTGGCCGACACGGCCATTGCTGCGGCGCTAAGGCTGCTTCAGCGTCAACAGGTGGCGCTGTGGGGCCAACCCTGTGACGCTGCCGGGCAACCGATTCGCTTGGTCGTGCTGGGCTTGGGCAAGCTGGGAGCAGGGGAGTTGAATTTTTCATCAGATGTGGATCTGATGTTCGCGTATCCGGCCGAAGGGCATACCCAGGGCGGAGCCAGGGGGACTACCGACGCTGCTTCCTTTTTCACGCGCCTTTGCCGCGATTTGATCCAGGTGCTGGGGGCTGTCACCGAAGACGGCTTTGTCTTTCGGGTGGATGCGCGGCTGAGGCCCTTTGGCGAGGCCGGACCGCTGGTAATGAGCTTCGAGCGCCTGGAAGATTACTACCAGGCCCAGGGGCGCGAATGGGAGCGCTACGCCCTGATCAAGGCGCGTGTGGCGGCCGGCGATGCAACGGCGGGCCGGCGGCTGCTCGATCGGCTTAAGCCATTTGTTTTTCGCCGCTATCTCGATTATGGCGCCTTCGACAGCCTGCGGGATATGAAAAACCGCATATCCCTGGAAGTGCGCAGCAAAGGGTTGCAGGACAACATCAAGCTGGGCTCGGGTGGCATTCGTGAAATCGAGTTTTTCGGCCAGATGTTTCAGTTGATTCGCGGCGGCGTCACGCCCGAGCTGCAAATTCGCCCCATCCGCCAAGTATTGGCTATTCTTGCCCAAAAGCGACTGATCCCAGACCCCGTGGCGCGGGAGTTGGATGCGGCCTATGTATTTCTCCGGTTCGTTGAGAACCGGGTACAGCAATGGGCGGACCGACAGGTACACCTGCTGCCGTCCGAGCCCATGGCGCGGTTGCGGCTGGCGGCTGCCATGGGTTTTGAAGGCTGGGCGTCCTTTTCCCGGCAGTTGGATCACCATCGAGCCCACGTCCGCACCCACTTCAGCGCTCTGCTGGCCCCGGCGCAAGCGCATACGCCGCTTGACCCTGAAAAAGAGATGAGCAAGCAGCTTACCGCGTTATGGCAAGGCGTGCTCGAACCCGGAAAAGCTGACGCGCTGTTGACCCATCTGGGCTTTTCGTCCGCGCAAGAGGTTATCCAACAGATCACGGCGCTGAAACAGGATCGTACCCTGCGCGACATGTCCCAAGTGGGACGCGAGCGGCTCAATCGCCTGATCCCCATGATTGTGCAGGCCGCGGCGTCTAGCGCCCAGCCTGATCAGACCTTGCAGCGCTTGTTCCATCTCATACGCAGCATCCAGCAACGCACTTCCTACCTGGCCCTATTGGTGGAGAACCCGTCGATCCTCAAGCATGTCGTGCATCTGGCCGGCGCCAGCCCCTGGATTGCCGATTTTCTGAGCCGCCACCCGGTTCTGTTGGACGAACTGCTTGACCCACGCACCCTGTACCGCCCCCCTGACCGAAAAATGCTGGCAGAAGAACTGACCCAACGCCTGACCCGTATCGCCGGGGACGATCTGGAGTATCAAATGGAGGCGTTGCGGGTGTACAAGCAGGTCAATGTGCTGCGGGTGGCGGCTTCGGACATGACCAGCGTGCTGCCGCTAATGAAGGTGAGCGATCATCTGTCGGATATCGCCGAGGTAATTCTGGACCAGGTGGTGCATTTGTGCTTCGACCAGTTGGCCGCCAAACACGGTTGGCCGGCCTGCAGCGTTGGAAACGGTCGTTGCGAACGCGGCTTCGTGGTCATCGCCTATGGCAAGTTGGGTGGCCTTGAGCTGGGATACGGATCGGACCTGGACCTGGTGTTTTTACATGCCGCCGAGGCCGGGCAGACTTCGAATCCCAACCGGCCCCTGGACAATGCCCAGTTCTTCAGTCGTTTGGGCCAACGGGTGCTGCATATGCTGACTACGCCGACCGGCGCCGGCATCGTGTACGACGCCGACATGCGCTTGCCGCCCAGCGGCGCATCGGGCATGCTGGTCA
>JABDRH010000620.1 GCA_013041835.1 Desulfatitalea sp.
GGGCGTATTCGATCAGCAGGCCGCGCTCATAGTGACCGGCGTTGATGCCCCCGAGAACCATCTCCTTTGCTTTGTGTATCACCCATCACCTCCTTGAATGGCGCGGCGGATCTGATCGGCCACCTGGGATGCGGCCATGCGGGCATCCGCGGTCTTGGCGACCTTTATTATCGGCAATGTGATGTGCCGCATTCGTATTTCACGTTCCAACGGCACACGGGCAAGGGCTTCGCCCAAAAGGGCGGAGAAACCGTCCGCCTCTTTGCGGAGGTGCGCGGGCAGACGGATATGCAGGTGATCGATTCGAATCACAGTGCCCCCTCGATATATGCAAACAGAAAGCCGAGGCTGGATTTCATGACTTCGCCCCCGGATTTTCGAAGCTCGTTGTGGACCCCTTCGGCAATACAAGTGAGATAAAACGTCTCATCGGAGGCACGTCTTTTTCTGTAATCTGGGGCGAGACGTCTGGCGGCATACCGGCAGGCGTTGGCGATCTGTGCGCCTGATAGCCGCGGAATATCGGCCAGAGACGCCAGTCTATCTTTTTTCTCTTCAGTGTTTTGGATGTCGCTGTGACTTTTTTCAGCTTTGATCGGTTTGGCCGGGGCGTCCTGTTTTTGTTGGCTTTTGTTATTGTTGGTCGAAAGCTTATCGGTAAATCGGGTCCCGAGATACCGTTGCCAGAGCACTTTGCGATCTGCGGCGGTGGGCAGCGCAAACGGTATCACCACATCGATGCGCCGTAAAAAGGCGGGGTCGATGTAATCCTTGAGGTTGGTGGTGAGGATGCACATGCCCAGATGCCGTTCGATCCGCGAAAGCAGGTGCCCAACCTCCATGTTGGCATACCGGTCCTTGGCGTCTTTGACTTCGCCTCGTTTCCCAAAAAGGCTGTCGGCCTCGTCAAAGAGCAGGATGCAGTCGATCTCCCGGGCCGCGTCGAACATGGCGTTCAGGTTCTTTTCCGTCTCGCCGATGTATTTGCTCACCAGCATGCCCAGGTCCACCCGGTAGAGCGCACGATCGGATGCATGGGCAATTGCTTCGGCCGCCATGGTCTTTCCGGTGCCCGAGGGGCCGGAAAAAAGGGCCACCGGTCCGTGATCCACGGCCATGCGCCATCGGCTCAGCGTCCGGTCATACTCAGGCCATTGGGCCAGTTGCTCGAGCCGGGTCTTTAATTCAGTCGGGCAGATCACGTCGTCAAGTATGGGGCCGCCCTGCACCAGGGTGGCGCCCGGCACCTCCATTCCCGAAGATTGAACGCCCAACACCCTGGACATGGCACGGTGAGTGGGACGGATGGGCCTGTAGGGCAAGGATTGGTCCCATGCGACGAGGCCGTGCCGGATCAGCGGCGCCCCCTGGGCGAGGCGATTGCGATAGTGGATGGCATCCGCAGGCTTCAAATCGAGCAGTTCACAAATCAGATCGATGCCGGGCTGCCCGGTGACATCCCCGGACTGAAGCACGCGATAGTGCCAGCCGATTCGGGGAGAGGCCATGGGCGCCAGGGAGAAGATCAGGATATCCTGATCAGCAGCCGTCAGTTCGACGGGATCGGCAAATGCGGTTTGCAATGCCGTCCGGCGCCCCTGACGCGCGGCTTCGCTTTTCTCCAACGCATCCAGGGCCTGTTGCGGCGTGGGTTCAGGCGGGAGCCGACGCTTGGCTTCGGCCAAATCGATGAGGGCCTGCACCCGGGCCCACTCCTCGGCAACGACGATGGGCGCCTTTTCGTTCATGCCACCCCCTTGCACGCCACGGTGACGAGACAGGCGTTGCCCTCTATTTTTGTTTTGTTATCGGCGGCGCCTGTCGGTGTGCGCCGCAGGCGAAAGAGATATTGGCAGGAGAACCGGGTCTCCAACCATACGGGGAACCCTTGCCCACTGTAATCCATGGCGGGGTTAACCGCATTGACTATGGTGGTCTCCTTTATAATCTCCTTTTTAATCTCCTTGGATTCGTTTTTATGGCTGAAGGGGCTCCACGTGATCTTGAGCAGTTCGAGGCTGCTTTGCTCCTCGTCCGTGGCTGTAGCCGGACCGGCTACCAGAAAACGAACCTCGACGCGTTCTTGGTCGGTGGCCACGTGCCGGGCGTATGCGGGATATCCCCGATCGTCGATAATGTAGAGATGGGGCTTCCACGGCTCGTCAAATACCGGTTTTTCGATCCGCTCTTGAGTAAGCGTTACCGTCTCCGCCATGGGCATCGGTTTGGACGGATCCGCGTCCGGGCTCACGCTATAGGTGATAATGTCCACCACCGGGCCATCGGTGGAGGGGATGTCCAGGGCAATGGGAAAGAGCGCAAGCTCATACGCCACGGTGGAACGGAACCCCCCCTCGGGGGGTGAAGGGACGATTTTATTCAACTCTTCGGTGCTCAAATCCACTGGAATTATTTCTACTTCGCAAACCGGTTCATCTTGCTCATCGACCAGGTCAAACCGAGGGTGTTTGTGCATGCACGCCATGACCTGACCCAGAATTCTCAGATCCTTTTCACCGGGGGAAATGCCGTTATCGCCGTTGGCGGATTTTTTGGACAGCGGCGTCAGGACACAGTGGGCCTTTACGTCAAGGGGTCTGCCCGGATGATCGTCGCTGTTGTTGCCGGCTGAAAAAACCTTATAGAAGTATATGCTGAATGTGGGAGACTCGGTGCCGGAAAAGAGTGTCGAGGCGGGATGCCCGAAACCGATATCCGCGGCCGGAAGTTCAGTCTTGTGTTCAAGATGGAGCCGTAGCCCCCGAGCTGCCATGGATAGGGTCGATGCCTCCATCATTAAAGCCTCCTCAAGAAGGATGCACTTGTATCAAGGAAAGACCCTGCGCCGCCCGGGAGGGGCGAAACGTTTGTGGGTGGTTCTCCAGGGGTCTCGACGATAATGTCCACCTGGCCGATATACACTGAGGGGGGCGGGTGCGAAACGGCGCTTGATCGGTTTTCCGATCGGGTTTGTTGTTCATCTCCCTTAGTGTCGTTCACATCACGGTGATGATGTGGTGGGCTTTTAACCGGCCGCGGGGATGGGCGGGACGCCGCGGGGTCGACGGCCCGGTTGGGGATCTTTTTAGGCATCGACGGTTCTTCAGCGCCATTGTCGTTGTATACCACGGGTTGCCATTGAGGCGTTGCGGACGGTCTCTCGGGTGGATGCGGGCTTGCGGCGTCGTCCGGCCTGTTCGCCTCGCAATCTTGGTGTCGAAACGTTTCGGCGCGATGGCCGTTTGTCGAAGAGGGAAGCATTTTGTCGGCGGGCGATATGAGACCGGGGAGCGCCGTTTCCTCTTTCACCGGGGAAGGGCCGGAGTGGGCAGCCGGTTGCCGGGGGAGGCTTCGATACGTTTCGTTTCCACCCGGCGCCGGTAACCCCGCTTGTTGGTTGGCTATGCTTGCTGTGTCTTGGCCATCTTTTTGTTCCCGTTGACTGTGGCCATATCGCTCGCCCGTCAAGGGCGCCGTTTCGCTATGGGCTAGGTTCGCGCCGTTGGCGGTGGCCGCCGGAGTCGGCGCCGTTTTATTTTGCTTCTTGCGGCTGCCGGATGGATGATTGGAAGGTTCACCCATGCCGCCTGTCCCAGGTAACGCAGGCGCTTGTGGCGATTTCATTTGTTCCGGCTTCGGATTCGGGGGTAACGAGGTGTTGGAACTGTCGCTGGAAGAGGCCATCGTTCGGATTGGCGGCGCCGGGATATCGTCATTCACTTTTTCCACCAGCTCGCTTTCGGCCGTCAAGTCTGGCGGGCGGGCGGGCGCTGTTGTACCCACAGCGGGCAGATCGTGAAGGGCCGTTTCAATGGGGCTTTTAAACATCGTTTCAGCATGGACTTCTTCGTTTGTCGGCGATTCACGCACAAGGCTCCCGTCGAATTCAGCTACGGCCGCGGATCCATGGTCGAAATGCGCCGCCGTTGAACCCTCGGAATACCGGGTCGTGGGACCAAAGGCGTCGGCAACGATATTTTTCAGAAAATCAGACATGATGCCCGCACTCTTTTTCGATCAACGTGAGATAACGGTGGCGTCGCAGGGTGGTGATGCCCAGGATCTGGGGCTCGCTCCAGTGGTAGTAAAAGGCCAGGGTATGGATCTGGGCGTCCAAGTCATTGATTGATCCCTGGAGTCGGTAGGGATCGAAGATAATTTCCTGGGCCTTGTCGCATTCCGGGCATGCAACGCTGAACGCGCAGGCCACCTCCGGCCCCATGGCCGATAGGGTCTTCTCGACAAGGGCCTGGTCTTCGGTACTCAACCCGGCAAGGAACGCGTCGTTTGGCGGTTCGCCATCCACGGTCATGACACATCTTTCTAGGAGCGCCCGGCTCGGATGCGCGGGATGATGGTTGCACAGCCACTGCTGATCGGCCCCGACCGGTGCACGGACACGAACGGTCGTACCCTTAAGATCCACCGATGCATTGGGATAGTGGGCGTTCGCGCCTCTCACGCAGAGGTTCGAGCGTTTGACGCACAGGTCAAACTGCTTTTTGCAATGGCCGCACACGGCGGTGAGCCAGACCTCGTCACCGTTAATCAGGATGCCGAGCCGCAGCATGAGAAAAATGCGATCGCCGACGGCCATCTCTTGGGCCAGGCCGGGGCTCATGGGCAGATCGCCGATTTTTTCCACGGCGCTCGCCAATATATGGGAGACCCTATCCGGTCTGGAATCGGCTTCATGATCATGCGATGCAACCGCCATCTCCACGGCGCCGGTGATGGGATAAAAACGCGCCACGCGATGGTGTCGGCCGTCGCGGTAAATACCCCCGGGCAGCATTGATAGGGTGCGCATGGCATGCTACCCCCTCCTCGGTAGTCGGGGGGTCGCGTCCTTGATGTCCAAATCGCGCTCCCACCCTTCGTGCTCCAGCTTGATGCTATGGATGCCGACCGCATTGGTCGTACCGGCATCCAGGTCGGGAAGGGCTTGGTACTCGGACACCCAGGCATCGAGCAATTTGTAGCTGACGGCCGGTTCACCTTGCACATTCATCACATTGATAATGACGTTTTTTCTGAACTCGGCCAGGGACATGGGGTCGTTGAGCCGGTTGACCTGGTTGGCCCAATCTTCAAACGTGGTGTCCAGGGTCAATCCCTGCTCCAGCGTGATCGGCTCGAACTTCGTGCTGCCGGGGAATTTACGCTCGTGGGTGGGGTCGCCTGCGGTTCGCCATGCCACGGCCTCCGTGGTCTTTTTAAGTGCGGTCATTTTGCGCAATCCAGCCACCACCTTTCCGTCGATGCAGACCTGAAAACGAAAGGTGCGGTAGGGATCATAACGGTATGCTTTGGGGGATGTGTCGTTTGCCATGTTTTCACCTGTTCTCGTTTATTTGTTCGATGGTAACCACCACAAACTCCGCGGGCTTCACCGGTGCAAAGCCGACCTCCACGCGCACGATGCCCGCGTTGATGTCGTCCTGGGTCATGGTAATGCCAAGCCCGCATTTGACGAAATAGGCATCCCTGGGCGACTGGGGCTGAAATGCCCCTGCGCGAAAGAGCCGGCCCATGAAGGCTTCGATGTTCAGTTTAAGCGTGGACCAGAGCACTTGTTTGTTGGGCTCATGGACGGCCCACAGCAGAGCGTCGCGCAGGCTGTCCTTGATCATCAATGCGGTGCGTCGCACAGGAAGATAGCGCCATTGGGGTTCTTTGAGGGTGGCCCGGGTCCGGCCGCCCCACACCACCTGTCCGTAGCCGGTAAGGTTTCTAAGGCAGTTGACGCCTTGAAGATTCAAGGCGCCGCCCTGGATATCCGTGAGATCGTGTGCCAGCGAGTGGGCACCATAAATTCGAGTATCCACCCCGGCCGGTGCCTTCCACACGCCCCGCTTCAGGTCGGTTCGCGACCAGATCCCGGCTGCGAATCCGCACGGGGGGACCTTGATGGTTTGCTTTTCACCAATGGGCACGACAAGCCATGGGTAGTAGGTCGCCGTGTAGCTGGATGTGGGTAGTTCTGCCGCCTGAACATTACTCTTTGTCTTCCATTTGGTTTCACCTTCACAGGTCTCCGGCGGGTCCACAATGACCATGCGGTCCTTTTGTCTCTCCGCGTGGGTGATAGCCGCATCGACAATTACCCAGGAGCCTTTCGAAGGTTCACTTCTTTTATCCCATGGGTTTCCGGGCAGGCAGATAATGGAGACGTCAGTTGTTTTTTCAAGAGCTTCCAGAGCTTCTGAATAGTCTTCCAACTCGCCTTCCTTGCCGTTTTCACCGCCCGTCAACGCCCCGATTATTGGAAGTGTCGCCTGAATGTCGTTGAGTGGCTTGGTGGCGGCTCCGAGAAACTGGGTTAGATTGAGTATTTTCGCCGCTTCCGAGTCATCTGCGGCAAGAATGCTAATGTCATGGCCGGGATCCCAAATCAACAGGTCGTTTTCGATGGCTTCGGCTTGGACTTCTGTACCTTGCTGCGTTTGATCATTGGTTGCAAGTTTATCTACTTCATCGTTAAACGCACTGCAGAGTTTTTGGTGGCTGAACACCGCCCCGCTTGCATCAATAGATACCGTCAAATCATCTGCGCCCCCGTCATTTGGCTTTAGCGTAAACGTGATTGGATCCGACAGTGGAATTGAATCGGGCAGTGTGACTTTCCACGCCTGTTCGTTTTCAATTTCTGAAAAATTGCCAGCACCTAAATTCGACACTAAAGTTGCACCATCAGGTGCATCGGGTCCAAAAGTAACTTTGCAATAAGGATCCGCACCCGCCACCGCTACATAGTCCGCCGTGGGCAAGCTGCCTCTCGGGATAGGGAGATCTTCTTGCTTCAATTGTCCAGCTATCTTCATGGCAAGGTTTTGAAGCGTCGTGCTCTCACCCAACCCGGCGTCGAAAACCATGGTGCGGCCGAACTCATTACCAATGCGCACGTGTAACGCTTTGTTTCGAAGTCTGGAGGGCTCCAGCCGGGTAATGTTGCCGGAAAGGACCGCTTTTTTTAGGGGCGGGGGCTCGTCCAACGCCTCCTTATCAACGCCGCAAACGAGCCTTTCGAGCAATACCGACCGCTTTTCTGACGGGGTACCATCTACAGGTGCATTATTGTAATTGAGAAATTGAATGATCGTGTTGGGCTCCGTGGTTTTGAGCAGGCATCTAATACTTTTATCAGGATCAGACTCGATAGCTTTGCATATAAAAGGTGTCCTTTTGTAGGGCGTATGCTCTAATTTCGTTTCTATCTCGGTTTGCAAGGCCTTCACAGCCTGGTCCGGATCGTCGGGATCAAGGCTCGTCAGATCGAGTCCGACGACTTCCTCTGAAAAACCTGAAATCCTCAATGCAAATTCAGTCGCTGTTTTTAAAACGGTAATCGCATTGCTATTAAAAGGCATCGTAACCCCTGGATATACGTAATCCTCCAGGTTAGGGTCCACTTTCATGTTAATCAGCTCCGAGTTGGAACTGACGACCTTTTCCAGACTTCCGTCAAGCCCCGGTGCGAGCGGAAGTGATTTGTATTCTACGATCTTATCTCTTCCCTTCACGGTCATGGAAAAGTAGCCGGACCCCGCACCGTCCTCGGGTTTGAGGGCCACCTCGATGTTGTCTCCATGCTTTCCGATACCCTTGGCTTCAACGTTCAATAGGGGCACTGAATAGTCGTCACCACGGCCGGCTTTTAGAATCGCCGTGCTTTTTTTTCCGCCATTGCAGACATTGACGATGTATGCATTGCGTCCGCCGTTATCGAAAAAAGCGCGCACCGATAAAGCCATCACATCGCCTGGGGCACTACCGCTGTCCGAGATTCCGCCGAATTGTTCCTGGTATTCCTTGTAGCTCTCGACCGGTCTTGGATCGTTGGCGTCACCGGTCGCGGTGAGCCCCAGAAA
>JABDRH010000622.1 GCA_013041835.1 Desulfatitalea sp.
GGATGACTGCGTGGACCATATCCGCAACGCCCACCACATTGATCGAATCAATTTGATGGGCGTGTGTCAGGGGGGCACCTTCGCCACCATTTACGCCGCCATGAATCCTGAAAAAATCCGCAACCTGATTACCATGGTGACGCCCATTGATTTTCACACCGAAGACGGACTGCTCAACATCTGGTCCCGCTACCTGAACACCGACCTGGCTGTTGAAACGTTGGGCAACATCCCCGGCGATTTGATGAATTTTATCTTCCTGGTGCTCAAGCCCTATCAGCTCATGGTCGACAAGTATGTGGGCTTTGTGGAGAACGCGCACAGCCCGGATGCCGTCGAAAACTTTCTGCGTATGGAAAAGTGGATTTTCGACAGTCCGGATCTGGCCGGTGAAGCCTTCCGAAAATTCGTCAAGGAGATGTACCAGAACAACAGCCTTATAAAAGGCGAGTTGGAGATCGGCGGCAAAAAGGTCGACTTAAAGCGCATCCGGATGCCCGTGCTCAACATTTTCGCCGAAAAGGATCACCTGGTGCCCCCTTCTTCGAGCAATGTCTTCAGCCGCTATGCCGCTTCGGAGGATTTTACCGACATGAGTTTTCCAGTGGGACATATCGGCCTCTATGTCAGCTCTAGAACCCAGAAGGCCCTTGCCCCTCAGATCGCCGACTGGCTCATCGCGCGCTCAAAAAATAAGCCGTTGAAACGTCCTTCAGTGGTCAAACCGACCAAGGTCGCTTAGGCTGAAGACCGACAAAATCATTGACACTGACAGGCGCCGGTGTTAACAAGGCGCAACTTTCAGGCGCGTAGCTCAGGGGGAGAGCGCTACCCTGACACGGTAGAGGTCATGAGTTCAAATCTCATCGCGCCTACCAGGCAAGCCAGGGACCGGGGGGTGCCCTCCCGGTCCCTTTCTTATTTGTGGATGGGCACTATTTAAGGACGCGCTTGATCACCCCATACAAATCCGTATTGTCCAACGCCCGGCCGAAGCGCGGACTGCCCGGCCCCTGGGCCCAGATCAGGGTATCCACGGCGGTATGCCAATCGCCTGTCCAACCGTCGCGCACGAAATGGCCCTTGGCGGCAAGGCTGCCACGGGGACCGTTGATGGCAAAGCCGCCGGTTTCATGATCGGCCACCACCAGCAGCAGCGTCTCCTGACGGCGATTGGGTTGGGCGGAAAGCCATTGCAGCACTTCTTGTACGGCCGCGTCAAAGGCCAGCGTCTCGGCGATCTGGTTTTTGAGATGGTTGTCGTGGCCGGCCCAATCGATTTGGGAGCCCTCCACCAGCAGAAAGAATCCCCGGTCGTGCCTTGATAGCAAATGAAGGGCCGCCGCGGTCATCTCCGGCAGCGTTGGTTCTTGGCGCGGGTAGGCGATGTCCGGATTCACGCGAAACATCTCCAGGGTCTTGCCATCCGGTTTGAACAGGCCCAACACTTTTGGGTGGCCGTCCGTCACAGCATTGTTCATTTGGGTCTTGGTATCGATGATGGCGTATCCCGACGCCCGGTAAGCGGCCAACAAGCTATCCGGATCGTCGCTGCCGGAAGAGGAGCGTTTACATGGGGCGCGGTTTTTAGCGATGCCGCCGCCGAGCAGCACATCGATGTCGCGGGCCAGGTACTGGCGAGCGATTTCCGCTTCGCAACGGCGGTGGTGAACATTGGCGCCGAAGGCCGCCGGCGTGGCATGGGTAATGTCGGAGGTGACCACCAGGCCCGCCACTTTTCCCAAGGCTTTGGCCAGGTCGAGGATGGTCGGTGCCGGTGTCCGGTCGCATATGCCATCGGTATTGTCATCATGGCAGGAGATCTCTCCATTATTAAACTTTTCGCCACAGGCCCAGGCCGATGCGGCTGCAGCGGAATCGGTCACCGAACTGTCAGCCGAATGGGTGCTTTGGTAGCCGATCACCGGCAGTGTCTCAAATGACAGACGGCCGCTGTTGGGGCCATGTTTGAAAATCCGGGCGGCCGTCACACCGGCAAGCCCCATCCCGTCCGGGACCATGAAGATGATGTTCTTGGCGCGGGGGCTATCTACCGCGGATGTGTCGGCATTTCCGTTGGTAAGGGTCAGCGCCGCCGTAAGGATGAAGCCGGCTAAAAAGTGGCATGCGATGCGCATTAATCGTCTCCTGAAACACGTCAGGGCTCGCGCATTAATCCTGAACTTGTTTATGCGCAAGCCCTTGCTTTATTGGTTGCTTGCCAGGGTAAGGCGTAACGGGGGGCGGTGTCAAATCAATCAGCGAATTATTTAAGGAGCGGTAGCGTGCAGCGCGGGCGGCACCGGCAGCGGGGTCTGGTACAGATCCCACATTTGCAGGAAGGCGTTTTCAAACGAACGCGTTTTCACAAACGTTCGCGCCGCCAGGCCCATGGCTTTGCGCCGGTCCGGGTCGTGCAGCAGCGTCTGCATGGCTGCCTGCAAGCTGTTCGGGTCATCCGAGCGGTAGATCAATCCGGTCTGGCCTTCGATGAGGTTTTCGCTGGGGCCGCCCATATCGCTGACGATTACCGGCAAGCCGGATGCCTGGGCTTCCAGCACCACGTTGCCGAAAGTGTCGGTGGTGCTGGGAAAGACAAACAGATCGGCCGAGGCATAGATCACGGCCAACGGTTCCCCTTTGAGGTAACCGGTGAAAAGG
>JABDRH010000624.1 GCA_013041835.1 Desulfatitalea sp.
GCTGGAGACTTTTAAAAAAAGCTGTGCGTCACTTGCGGGCGGGCATAAAGCCCGCCTCTATCAAAATCTGGCCCGCGAGCCACTCTGATGCATGACACCATTGGCTTTCAATGCCCCTAAAATTAAAACCTTTGTGGGTTTTGACAGCCGCTGACAAATGGCAAAACGATGTAGGGGCGGGCTTTATGCCAGCCCGAGAGGACTGAAACGGCAGGTAGGCGAGCGGGAACATGCGCGGCCGGATGATCACCGTTTCCAATCCAAAGCTCAAGCTACACTTTCCACTAATGCGCATGGCGTTAACCGAGAATCGCTGAAAAAATTCTTGACTTTAATAGGCCTATTAGATAGACCTATTAACATGAAACAAAATGAGAGAATAGACAAGAACTTTGAACAAGCAATTTTCGCCGCGGCTGAAGATTTATTCATTGAACGCGGGTATGACCTCACCTCAACGGTGGCAATCGCAAAACGTGCGGGATGCAACCAGGCATTGGTGCACTACTACTACCGCACCAAAGACAATTTGTTCCAGGCCATTTTTGCCCAAAAAACCATGCAATTCCTGAAGGGAATCATGGCCGTTGACGAGCAAGACCTCCCGTTCGAAGATGCCATCAAACACATTATCGAGGCTCAATTCGATTCCATTCTGGCCAATATCCGCATTGGCAGTTTTCTCCTGGAAGAGCTGGTCCGGAATCCCGACAGGTGGGATTCTCTAAAGTCGTTGATTTTTACAAAAGTGCCGCTCGATGTCATTAAAAACCTGGAGATGCGCTTGGAGAAGGAGATCGCCGAGGGGCGTGTCCGGAACATGACATTCCTTGACCTTGCGATGACGATCATTTGGGCGAACTCGATGTTTTTGATTCGTCCCCTCATCGCCAAGATCATCGACATACCCGAAACACAGCAGGACGAGTTCTTCAGGCGCCGGTGCAAAGAGAACATCGAAATTGTGCTGCGGAGTCTGAAACCATGATCTTGAGACCTGACTCAAGATATTACCGGTAAAGAAATCACGATGTTGACACGCAGGGCTAAAGGGGGTGATCGAATAAGGGCGCAGGAAAAAAACAATTCTCCAATCTTGCTTGTCTTTGAGTTAAGTCTGCGGCGTTACATCCACCGGCACATATCCTGACATGCACCGGCGGATGTGCCTTGCAGACGAACCCAAATCCAGCGCAACCTTGGGGAATTATTTCTTTCCTGCGCCCTAAGAATAAACAGTTTGAAGTTTGGTGACGAAGTTAACATAATCTGCAAAGGAGATCGTCATATGGAAAAAAAAAATGAAATCAAAAAGGATGTGTACACGTTAAAGTCCAAGCCAACAACCCAATACCCCAATCTTGACTCACTAAAGAACACCTATCAGGACAAGGCCCGCCTCCCACTTCTCCATAAGCCGGCAGACTGGAAAGATCTCCCCTATCTGAGCGATGATGAGAAAAAATGGCTGGACGAAATGTGGCTAGGCGCTTCGAACATCAACGGCCATGAGGTCGTACAATCCCACGCGCTATTGGCACACGACCCCAAATTGTTTAAAATATTTGCTGTTGATTGGTCATTCAATCTCACTGCGCTTTCGTATGAGGGCGATCCTTCTCTGGACCAGTGCATCCCCGGCACCTTACAGAATCTGATGAGCTTGAGGGTCTGTAAATACCATGAATGTCAGTGTCTTTGGTTCTCTTTCCTTTTTTGGGGTACGGGGATCAAGACTTGGGACGGGCTTAAGTTACTCCAGATGGATTTTCCGGACCATGACATATGGGACGACGAAGAGCGATTGATTCTCAAATTTACCAACGCCGTGGTCGAGCACAAGATGACCGACGACTTATTCAAGGAAGCGGTAGATGCATGGGGGCCGCAGTTGGTACTCAGAAAAATCGCCTACATCGGGATGTTGGCGACATGGTGCTATCTTCTCAATACCTGCAACGTGGAGTCCCCTGCATTCTCTCCTTACGTCGGCAAGGACGATGGCCTTACGCCTGAGAATCACCGCTTTACGCAAGTTGCCAACGAACTGCTTAGTATCGGTCCTCACGATTTGCCCGAAGGCGATGAGGCGTTCGTATGGCCCAACCTTCTCCAAAAGCACTACCAAGAGAACTGGGGCGAACCTAACTGGCATAAGTCGACGATTGCGCGCACCAAGAATAAATAGCCGCGATCCGGTTGCTCAACGCTCCGTTGGAGCTTGCATGCGTTGCCGAGAAAGGTCAGGGACTTGATGGGATTTACCGCCAACATTGGGGCCATTACAAATTTTTCGCATGCACCAGAAGATTTTTGTATATGGCCAGGTTCATTTTTCGGTGGATGAATTCATGGTGGCCCTCCTGAAACGGTAGGTAGACAAGCAGGAACTTGCGCGGCCGGATCGTCACCGTTTCCAATATTTCATCGATTCGTTCCCGGGGTTTGGCGAACAAGGCGATGATCAGCTTCAGGCTCTCCACGGCTTCCGATAAAGGCATGTTGACCGCTTGCCTGCGGCCCCGGGGCGGTCCGGGCGTTAATGGGTCACGGGGCTGGGAACCCGTGACATGCGACGCACAGGTGAGAAACCGCTGGGGATTGAGTTTGAAGGCCGGACACCAGAAGTAAAATGTCTGTTGCTCTAAACCGGGTTGCACAACCCGGGGCAGGTTGGCCGTGCGGATCAGGTCCGCATGGCTTTTCAGGGCAATGCCGTCCACATCGGCCCGTATGCGCCAAAAAGGCATGTACATGCCAATTTCTTTCTCGTCCGCGGCATGGGCGCATGGGAGTTGTGCGAGGTGGCCGCCTTTGGCCCGCCACAGCGTATCGCAATTTTCGCAAGAAAGCGTCAATGCATCGCTTTGTCCCTGCATGTCCCAACCGCATTGGGGGCAAAGGGACGGCACAAAAGTGATGGGCCACGCGGGCGTCGTTCGCTTTTCCAGCAACGCTTCGATGGGTGCGGCACCGCCCGTCGGCACCGGCTGGTTCAAGATGGCGTCCACCAAGCCGTTTGCCATGTAATAGGG
>JABDRH010000635.1 GCA_013041835.1 Desulfatitalea sp.
GAGGATGACGTCATTATCTATGCCGGTACGACCATCCTCGGCGGTGATACCGTGATCGGGGCCCGTTCGGTCATCGGCGGCAATGTTTGGTTGACCGAATCGGTGCCGGCCGACACGACGGTCATGACCGAGCACCCGCGCTTGATATACAAGTCGACCGGCCAATATGCGCAAGGAGAACGCCATGAACATACACACGACCGTTAGCGCCACGATCGGGCGCACGCCGCTGGTGCGCCTGCGTCCTGCCGCCGAAAATCAACAGGCCGAAATTGTAGCCAAACTTGAATTTTGCAATCCCCTTGGCAGCGTGAAGGATCGTATCGCGGCATATATGATCAACGAAGCTGAGCGCCGGGGCGACATCAATGGCCAAAGCCTTATCGTGGAGCCGACCAGCGGAAACACGGGGATCGGCCTGGCCTTTGTCTGCGCCATAAAAGGATATCGGCTCCTGCTGACCATGCCCGAAACCATGAGCGTGGAGCGCAGAAAGCTGTTGACCCACCTGGGCGCCGAATTGGTGTTGACCCCCGGTCCCGAGGGCATTGGCGGCGCCATTGCCAAGGCCGAGGAGATTCTTGCCCAAAACGAAAACGCTTTCATGCCAAATCAATTCGAGAATCCGGCCAATCCCACTGCCCACCGGGAGACCACCGGCCCGGAAATTTGGGCCGATACCGAAGGAAAAGTCGATATCCTGGTGTCCGGTGTGGGCACCGGTGGCACCATTACCGGTATCAGCCAATTCATCAAACCCAAGCGATCCGATTTCAAGGCCATTGCCGTGGAGCCTTCCAGTTCACCGGTTCTGTCCGGCGGCAAAAAAGGGCCACATAAGATTCAGGGCATCGGCGCCGGGTTTATACCCAAAATATTGGATCGGCGTCTGATTGATGAAGTGGTGGCCGTACCTGATGAAGCCGCTTTCGAAACCGCACGCCGGGTTGCGGCCACCCAGGGGGTCCTATGCGGCATATCTTCGGGTGCGGCCCTGTGGGCGGCGCAGCAAGTGGCACAACGTGCTGAAAATGCCGGCAAGCGAATTGTGGTGGTGCTCGCCAGCACTGGTGAGCGATATATCAGCACGCCTTTGTTTCTTCAGTGACCTTATTCAATAACCGCATTTATTAAATAATTGACATTTGGTATGATTTGTTCCATTAAACTACGATCTGGTTATCATCAGCGTTTAGTTAAAAGCCATCAAAACAATACGATATGTAGCAGGACAAGAGAACAATGGGGATAAAGGAACGTAAGGAAAGGGAAAAAGAGCGCCGCCGGCAGCAAATTATCGTGGCTGCCAAGCGTGTCTTTTCCAACAAGGGATTCAACAAAACCACCATGGAGGATATTGCCAAGGAGGCGGAGCTTAGTCCCGGTACGCTGTATCTTTATTTTAAAAACAAGGAGGAGCTATACGCGTCTTTGTCGTTGCGCATCCTTCAGTATATGCATATTCGCATCTTCCATGTGGTTGGCCGGTCCGAATTGGACCCGCTCGGTAAACTGGATGCGCTCAAAGAAGCGATGAGCGATGTCTACGATTTCGATCCTTTGATTATCATCAATTTAATTCACTTGCAGTCCAGCGAAATGTTAAAGAATCTGTCTGATGAATTGATCGAAGAGATCACCACGCTTTCGCGCAGTTGCATTTCAGCTATTTCCAAGGTCTTTCAAGAAGGCATGGATGCCGGCGTGTTTATGAAATCCAATCCCGTGGCCCTTTCCGATATTTTCTGGTCGGTTTTTTCCGGTGTCGTGCTCTTGGAGAGCAGCAAGAAAATCATCAATACCGATAAGGATTTCCTGAAATCGACAACCGAACTCGCCTTTGAAATCTTTGAGCGTGGCATCATGGCCAAAAAATACGCTCCGTTAGGCGTCTGATAAACCCAAGCCAAATGTTTCAAAAGCCGGAGGGTAAAAAAGCCCAGCCGACTATTGTGTAGCGTCCCGATTGGGTGATCTCAATACCCAAAAAAGCTTATTTGCTTTCGTCCGCCATCTTTTTTTTAAGCAACATTGGGGCTTACTCTTTAGGATGGCACTGGATGCAGCTCGTGGGACCGGTGGCGGCTAGTTGCCGGCCGGTGGGCAACCGCGTGGCTTCGATCTTCCTATTTTGCCGTTCGATGGTTTTGTGGCAACCGATACACATCTGGTGAAAAGCTTCCTTGTAATACTTGATCCGCTGATCCGCGTTGTGAAGGGGGCGACCCGCTTTGTCCTTGGGTGCTTCGGCGGCATCGTGGCAGCCTGCTGTCATACACCCCGAGATGGGCGCTCGCATGTTCCACTTATGGTGGCATGAATTGCAGTCGTAACCAAAGTGGGCCGCATGCGGGAATGCCACTGCGGCACGTTGGGCATCAGCGGATAGGGATGTTAAATGAATCTCACCCATGGGAACGCACATCTCTTCTTCCGATGCTGAAACCGGATTCCAAACCATACTGACAATTACCAGCGTTGCCATTGCCGATACCCACAACAGTTTTTCCATGTTCTACCCCCTGATGGCGATCTGAAGAAATTCCTGCCCGCTATAGTATGTCCGGATTGATTTTTCAATCAAAATATTACGTGAGCGTATTGGCCCCACTGTTGCAGAAGCTGCGCATCTTTTTATGTGACATTGGGGCTTGTTTCTGCGCGAGCGCCTTAGGGCTCGCGCAAAAATAACTTCAGCATTTATCCATCACGGCTTCGGGCCATCTTGGCCCGATCTTCGGCCTCAAAATCCTCAAAATAGCTCGCTATTCCTGCGGTTTTGAGCCCTCAGATCGGGCCAAGCTGACCCAA
>JABDRH010000641.1 GCA_013041835.1 Desulfatitalea sp.
GGATGAACCGGTCTCGGGCCTGGACCCTCTGGGGATTCGTGATGTGCGCGCCCTGCTGGAGGACTTTAAAAAATGCGGGGGCACCATCCTGCTCAACTCCCATTTTCTGTCGGAAGTGGAGCGGTTGTGCGATTCGGTGGCGATCATGAACAAAGGCCGGATCATGGTCAAGGGCGGTCTGACGCAGATCGTTCACGGCCATGAAACCCTGGAAGAGGTCTTTATCCGCCATGTGGAGGGAACAAAAGAATAAAATGACGCCCAATCTGATACGGATATCGCTCGTTACGGTAAAAGACCTCGTTCGCCAGAAGAGTTTTTATATGCTTCTGGTCGTCGCCATCCTTTTTCTTTTACTTCTCAGAAACTGCTACCACGGCAGCTATATCGTCAACAACCAACCGGTGGACCAGATGGCCCTGGGCTTTCATGCCTCGCTGATCGCCTTTCACGTGGTGGCCGCAGGCATGTTCTTGATGACCACCCTTTTGGCCATGGGCATTTTTTCCAGAGACCGGGAAGACGGCAGCATGGTGCTGTTTCTGGCCCGGGCCGTCGACCGGTGGCAGTATCTGCTGGGCAGAATCGCCGGCACCTGGGTCCTTTCAACCCTTTTCATGTTCCTACTGCATCTGACCATCGCCCTGATCGGCCTGGCCAATACCGGCAGCATGACCGGCGGCTACCTCACGGCCTCGCTGATGTGCTCGGTCAACCTGTTGTTTGCCATTGTGCTGACCTGCACCTGCTCGCTTTTTCTGCCAAATGTCATGGCGGCCCTTTTTTCACTCATCATCATCGGAGTCAGCTTTGTATCCGACGGGGCCTACCAACTCATGCACGGCGAGGCGCTGCGCCAGGTAATTGCCGGCGCAAACCACACCGCCCCATGGCGCATCCTCTATCCGAAGGTCTATATGCTTCAGGATCTTGCATCCACATCGATCTCGGGCCGGCCCTTCGAAGGCATGACGCCGGCCTATGCGTGCCTCAATGTGCTTTTCTTCACGGCGGCGCTGGCCGCCGTCGCCTTGTGGCGCTTTCACCAACGCGAGATTTAACGGGACAGGAAACGAACAAAACAAGGCATCGTGGGCAGTCTGATCCTTGGGTTGTCCTGTAACGATCTTTGTGGTATTTAGGATAAGTTGCGTTGAACACAAGCGGCAACTATAATGCGCCTGCAAGGCTTCTTTTTTGGCTGCCGGTATTGCCAAATCGACATATGGCGCAAGGCTGAGCAAAATCATACGATTCTTTTAATAGGCTTTAATTGGGTTGTGATCCGTTGTACAAAATGGCACTTGCTTTGTTGATATCTGACCGTAGAGATTAATAGAAATGAGCCTGAACTTCATTTTTCCCGGCCACCGCGTGACTTTTCTCAGCCTGACGATCCTGTTGGCGTCCTTTCTGGTTGGTTGGCCGAATCACGCCACAGCCGCCGACCAATCGACAGCGACCATCCAAGTCAGCGCGTTTAAAGTCCAGAGCGAAGCGGAGCAGGAGGCTGAACGCCTTAAAAAGCATGGTGTGGATGCCCTCGTGCGCCATGAAGCGGTCGAAGGCAAGGGCATGTGGTACCGTGTCTACGCCGGCCGGTTTGATAACGAGCGCCAAGCCCGCGAGACGGCCCAGCGCCTTAAAGCCGATGGAATCATCAATTGGTTCTGGGTCCGCACGGTACCAGTGCCCCCAGCGGCGGCAGCCACCCCGGCAGCGACGATAAGAACCGGTGCGTCAGCCTTGCCTTCTCGGGCAAGCGTGCCACCGCCGGCAACCACCATCACACCGGCCGTGGCGACACTACCGGCCGAACCACGCCCCGCACCAGAAATTGGTGCCGAAGCCGCTTCTGCCGGGCAGGCCACCGTAGCCCGGGCAGCCCCCGAACCTCGTGAAACACGCGCCCCGCTGTGGCCAGGTACTTTTCAATTCAACTCCCAGACCACCCTGCGCGCCTTTCAACGCAATACCGAAAAGGGCGAAGACACAACGGTATTGCCGCTATACCAGTTCCTGCAAGTGGATTACGGCGATGCGCAAGCGGGCGGCTGGTCCATGCACGGCTATGGCTGGGGCCGCTTGGATCTCAACGACAGCGCTCATTTTGAAGATACCACGGACGGCGAGCTGCTTTACGGCTACCTGGCGTATCGGCGGCCATACAGCGCCCTATGGGCCGACCTCGGGCGCCAGCAAATTCTCGCCGGTGTGACCAACCAGAGCATTGATGGCCTGCAGATCGGCGCGGGTGTGGGCGAGACGATCTCCGCAGCCCTTTTCGGCGGGGTGACCGCCGCAACCGACACCGCCGGCTCGGATGGCACTTTCGGGGGCCGGATGGCGCTGCATCCCGAGCCCCACTACGAAGTCGCTCTCTCATACGAACACACCGACGTCGAAAGCGGCCCCGACCACAAGGCTGGGGTGGATCTTTTCTTTGGCTGGCGCGAGTGGCTGACTTTACAAGGCCTTTCCAGCTTTAACCTTGAGACCGAAGGGTGGCGCGAGCACAACTATTCGGCGGCGCTGCGCTACCGGGCTTTCGTGCTCGAACCAGTCTACCAGGTGTTTAATTATCAGGACTACTTCGGCGGCAGCACGGAATCGAGCAGCCTTTTCCATTTCCTGGTCGACAGCAATGAGCAGGTGACCATTACCGGCGCCGACCTGCAATGGAACAGCGCAACACTGGTGGGAATCAGCCTGCGCGGTAACCATTACACCTACGATGTACGGCAGGAAAATGCCGATTACCTCGCGGGGCTGGTCAACCTGAATCTGGACAGCGGGAGCCAGTTTGGTGCCGAAGCCGGCCGCATGGACGGCCGTACGGCAGACAACGCTTACTATCTTTACAGGGTCTGGGGG
>JABDRH010000645.1 GCA_013041835.1 Desulfatitalea sp.
GCAGTTGGGGGCCCGACCAGAGCGCCCCGCGGATATCCCAGGTGTATGCGGCGCAGCCGATGGGCCCGTGAATCAGGTGCAGCGCGTCGGCGATGGGGTAGAGCACCACCCGCGACCCGCAAAAAACGCAGGCCCGCTGGCTGACGCTGCCGGCCACGCTGTGCTTGTCGCAGGCCATATCAAAAGGGGTGCGGCCCTTGCGGTAGATTTGCTTCTCGCGTGCTTTCAGGAGTGCAGTGGTGGACATGGCAAACTCTCTTTCATCAGATCGAAATGATGGGATGCGTTCAAATGTTATAAAACCAACTCGAACTCGATGTCGCTGCTGTCCCGGTCCTTACGATCGAGCAGGGCGTCCAGCATCTTTTCCAGCAGCCGCAATGCACCCCGGTAGCCCATCGAGGAGAAGTAGCTGTGGCCCATGCGGTCGAAGATGGGAAAACCGTAACGCACGAAGGGGATGTCTTCATCCCGGGCGATGTATTTGGCATAGGTGTTGCCAATGAGCAGATCCACGGGTTCGTTCTTGAGCCACTGGTGGAAGAGAAACATATCGCCGGGCACCTTGATGCGTACGTCGCCGGGCACTTCGGCCACGGCTTGCCGCAATTGCGCCTCGAACTTCTTGCCGGCCGGGCTGCCGGTCACCAGGTAGACCGGATGCATGTCCAGGGAGGCCAAAAAGCGCGTCATGGCCAGCAGTTGATCGGGATCACCCACGATGCCCACCCGTTTGCCTTGCAGGTAAGGGTGCCAGTCGGAAATGGCGTCCACGAGTTGCCCACGCTCCAGATCGATGGATTCGGGCACATTGACGCCGGCCATGCGGCGCATGGCGTCGATAAACAAGTCGGTGTCGAGCAGGCCGATGGGCAGGTTGAGCACCTGGCACGGCACCTTGCACTTGCTGTCCATGGCCAGCCCCGCGGGCGCCGAGGCGATGGCGCCCAGGGCGATGGTCCCCGTGCTCGAACCGCTGCCTTTCAACTGATCGATGGTAACGCCCCCCTGGGGAAACATTTTAAACTTGCCGGTCAGGGGGCCGTTGAGCACCCTGGAGGTATCGGGAAACATGATCGAAGCGATGTTCATCTCGGAGGCCAGGCGCCGGATTTCGGTCATGTCGGCCGGTTCCACATAGCCGGGGATCAGGTTGAGCGCCTTTTTCTTATGGCCGTCGGTCTCGGCGAAGTAGTCCACCATGGCCTTGGTCATGTTGGCGAAGCCGGTCACGTGAGAGCCAACATAGCTGGGCGTATTGGCGTGAAAGACATACTTGCCGTCGGGGATGCGGCCGTCGCTTGCGGCCTTGTTGATAATCTGGGGGATATCATCGCCGATGGTTTCCGAAAGGCAGGTGGTGTGCACGGCGATGACGTCCGGTTCGTACACCGTGAAGATATTGTCGATGGCCTGCACCAGGTTGGCCTGGCCGCCGAACACCGAGGCGCCCTCGGTGAAAGCGCTGGTGGCCGCCATGACCGGCTCCTTGTAATGCCGCGTCAGCGCGCTGCGGTGATAGGCATAGCAACCCTGGGAGCCATGGCTGTGGGGCAGGCAGCCATGCACGCCCAGGGAGGCGTACATGGCGCCGATAGGCTGACACGTCTTGGCCGGGTTGACCATGAGCGCCTTGCGTTCCTTGATGTCCGGTGTGGTATGTCGAAGAAGCATAAGAACTCCTTAATGATTGATGTTCATTATCGTGCTTTTACGGGTTAAGGCATCGCTGTGTATTGCTTACTCAAACGCATACTTTGCCGCCAGCTCGGGGTTTTGCTGCCACGGCGATTTTAAGTACCGCCATATCCGGCTGTTGACCATGCGATCGATCTCTTTATAGAAATTGACGGCGCCCGTGAAACCGGCGTACGGGCCGCCGTAGTCGTAACTGTGCAATTGTTTCAGGGGGATGCCGTGCTTCTGGACGGCGTACTTTTCCTTGATGCCGGCACAAAAGATATCGGGTTTGAACAAGGCGATCATACGTTCGGTCTCCCACTGGCTGATGTCGTCGATCACCAGCGCCCCTTGCGCCATCTCGGGCATCATGCCTTCATAGTCGGCGAATTTGAAGCCCTTGCCGTTGAGGGCGGCGATCTGCGCATCCGATTTTCTCGGGTTGAAGCGGGTGTCGTCGGGATGGATCTCCAACTCCTCGATGTTGCGGCTGTCTGCGTCCACCTTGATGGCGGGCAGCACCTCGCGGCCCTCGTAGTCGTCCCGGTGGGCGAATTCGTAGCCGGCCGACAGGGTCTTCATGCCCAACTCGGCAAACAGCTCCTGGTAGTGGTGGGCCCGCGAGCCGCCCACGAAAAGCATGGCGCGCTTGCCTTCGGTGCGCGGCCGGATTTCGGCCGCGGCGGCCTGCACCGGGGGCAGTTCCGCGGCGATGATCGCCTCCACCCGTTGGGTCAATCCATCATCGCCAAAATACTGGGCGATTTTGCGCAGCGACTTGGCCGTGGCCTCGGCGCCGATAAAATTCACCTTGATCCAGGGCAGCCCGAACTTGGTCTCCATCATCTCGGCCACGTAGTTGATGGAGCGGTGGCACATGATCAGGTTTAAATCCGCCGTGTGGGCGTTGGCGAACTGATCGATGCTCGAATTGCCGCTGAAGGTGGAGACCAGGGTCAACCCGCAGGCCTCGAAAATCCGTTCGATCTCAAAGGCGTCGCCGCCGATGTTGTATTCGCCCAACAGGTTGATCTTGAATTCACCGTCGCGGACCGTATCATCGGTGCCCACCACGTGGGTGAAGATGCCGTTGTTGGCGATGTGGTGGCCCGCCGACTGGCTCACCCCCTTGTATCCTTCACATGAAAAACCGAATACGTTGATGCCCAGCTTCTTTTTCATTTCCCGGCACACGCTGTGCACATCATCGCCGATCAAACCCACCGGACACGTGGCGAATACGGCGATGGCCTTGGGATGGAAATTGTCGTAGGCTTCCTGTATGGCTTGTTTGAGCTTTTTTTCACCGCCGAAGATGATTTCTTCGTCCTGCATGTCGGTGGTGAAGCAATAGGTCATGAAGTTGTGGCCGTCCGGCGAACTGTCCGGATCGGTCTGGTTGCGCCGGGTGAGCCAGCTATAGAAACCGCAGCCCACCGGACCATGGGTGATATTGATGATGTCCCGGGTGGGACCGAGCACCACGCCTTTACAGCCGGCATAACAGCAGCCGCGCTGGCTGATCAGGCCCGGCACGGTGCGCACGTTGGATTGGATGGTCGGCACCCGTCCTTCGGGATCGATGCGGTTGACCACGATTTGCTTGTCGCGTTTGCGCGCCACTTTGGGCGGATACTTTTCGATTAATTTCTTCTTCACGGTCCGGACGTCGAGGCCGTCCAGCTCGCAGCAATCATCTTCGCAGGTGGGGTCTTTTTTATTGGCGGCAGTGGCCATGATCGGCTCCTTGTCTATGTTGATCTCGTTAGCTTTCCTGCTTTTCTTTTTCCGATTTTTTCAGGCATCATCCAGGACGGCGTCGCCGCGTTCCCCGGTGCGCACGCGGATGGCATCGTAGCAGGGCATGACCCAGATGACGCCGTCGCCCGGCTTGCCGGTCTGATTGACCTGGATAATGGTTTTAACGGTTTTGTCGACCAGCTCATCGGGCACCACGATCAATACAGCCCGTTTCGGGATCAACCGCTGGCTCTGTCCCAACTGGGAGATGGCTTCTTCATATCCGCGTTCGGCGCCTTTGAGCAATTGCAGGTCCACCAGCCCCTTGCCCCGGCCCAGGGCGTCGCGACCCGTGATGGAGGGCAACCCGACTTCGGCCAGGGCGCGCTTGGTCTGGTTCATGCGGTTGAGCCGCACGATGGCCAGGATCTCTTTCATATTTTCACCTCTTCGGTTGTGCCGTCGCTGTTTTCTTTTATGCCGGAACTGATGGTATAGGACGTCAGTACCGGCACAATAAAGATCTTACCGTCGCCAAAGGCGCCTTTTTCACCGGTGCGCGCCGCTTTGATGATGGTGCGCACCACGAACTCCTTGTCCTGTTCCTTGACCACGGTGAGCAACAGCTCTTTGGGAATTTCGTCATAGGTGATCTCGCCGATCTTGATGCCGCGCTGCTTGCCGCGGCCGACCACCGACATCTTCGTCACGCCGGGAAACCCGGCTTCCATCAGGGCGGCAAGGACATCGTCCACTTTTTCCGGGCGAACAATGGATCGAATCATGATCATGGTATGCTTCTCCTCTCCTGTCTTGAATTACGCCGCGATGCCGTAATCGATGAGCAGCTTTTCCAACTCGTCGATCTCAAGCGGCTTGGGAATCACTTTCATTTCATTGTTGTCGATCTTTTGGGCCAATATGCGATACTCATTGGCCTGATTGTGGCCGGCGTCGTAGTCGATCACTGTTTTGCGATTGATCTCCGCCCGTTGGACCATGTTATCCCGGGGAACAAAATGGATCATCTGGGTGCCCAACCGGTCGGCCAGGGCCTGAATCATTTCCTGTTCATTGTCCACCTTGCGGCTGTTGCAGATCAGCCCGCCCAGGCGCACGCCGCCGGCTTCTGCAAATTTGACGATGCCCTTGCAGATGTTGTTGGCCGCATACATGGCCATCATCTCGCCCGAGACCACGATGTAAATCTCCTGGGCCTTGCCTTCGCGGATGGGCATCGCAAAGCCGCCGCACACCACATCGCCGAGGACATCGTAGAAGACGTAGTCCAATGCTTCGCTGTCGGCATAGGCGCCAAGCTGTTCAAGCAGATTGATGGAGGTGATGATGCCGCGTCCGGCGCATCCCACGCCCGGTTCCGGGCCGCCCGATTCGGTACACAAAGAACCGCCGAAGCCCATTTTGCGAACATCCGCCAGCTCCACATCTTCACCCTCTTCACGCAGGGTATCGAGCACCGTGCGCTGGGCCAGGCCGCCCAGCAACAGCCGGGTGGAATCCGCCTTGGGGTCGCACCCCACCACCATGACTTTTTTCCCCATTTCCGCCAAACCGGCCACGGTGTTTTGCGTGGTGGTGGACTTGCCGATGCCGCCCTTACCGTAAATGGCCACTTTTCTCATTTTGTTTCTCCTTCGTTACACGCTTTACCGGGTAAATAATGAAAGCTGTTGATATCCACGTTTGACAAGGAGAAGTCCAACTTTCATGCCAAAGATGATAAAAGGCACCCGGCTTTGGATAAATTAGTTTTATTACAATATGTTGGAAGGATTTTCCGGGAGATGGAATGTTAACTGAAAAGGCGTAATCTACACAAATGGCCTTCACTTTTGTCGATATCTACAAAAGTGAAGACATGTCGAGGCTCTTGGGGCTATCGTAAAAACAGATGTTGCCGTATCTCTGAACTTGATGGCAGATGCCATACGTGCAGCATGTTCCAACGCACAGGTGATGGCCTTTTCGGCAACGGCAGTTGAAAAATCAAATTAAAGCTAGCCGCCGTAACCTTTGGGCTGATATTTCCGCGCTTCGCCATATGAGTGCCGACATACCCTTTGCGCAGCAGTCCGATTTGGGTGTCCAAATCGTCAAGCGGCACCTTGATGGTATGGCCGAGTTGAAATGACATCGGCTTGAGCAGGTTCTGGTATACGATATAACGCATTTTGTCGCGATATTTTTTCTTCAACCGGGCGATGCAAAATCCGCTCGCCAGCAAAACTGGAATGTTCCAAATATTATCGGGGGAGACCGTCGCGCAGACATGATAGTGGGTTTTTATTTCCCGCAGCCGGGCCAAGGCGATCCGGTTCATTTTCAATGCCAATGCGTTGCCCCTGAAATCAGGGTGTACACAAACCATTTGAAGATTGGCCACGTGAGGCAGTTTTTCCTCTGGCAGCTTTAAGTCGATGCCCAAATTCCATTCCTTGTCCTCGACCGCGGGGAAATAGATGCACCGAAAAGCGACAAGTTGTGCTTCCACAAATACACCCAGTACAATTCCCCGGTGCCCCAGATGTTGTTTCATAAATTCATGGGAGAAGGGCTTAAGAAGCTTTTGTGATGGCAAGTTTTGGGTGATGCACTTTTGCAGATGCATTACCTCTGGCAAATGTTTTTCTTCCAGTGTCGTGATGATGTAATTCAGCTTGCACGATTTGGCTCCGGGTTGCTTTTTAGTCAATACGCCGTGGGATAGAAGTGGTTGCATGCCTGACATTCCTTTCTCATAAAAGAATGGGGAGTCGAATACGATCGTGTTTTCGGGCAGTGCGTTGAAGAGATGCCGCTTGCCCAATTAAGGGCGATATTGCTGCAATCGGTTAAGGAACGCGTCGATGGCTTGCGACGTCAGTTTCATTCAGGTTGCACAATTCCCGGGAAACTGCAATAGCAAAAGACGCGCCAAACCACCCGATTCGTAGAAGATAGCCAGGCCGGTTTGGGTTGACGCCTTGTGCCACCCAAACGCAAGTCGGCTAAAAACCAGGATATTTCGATTTATGTGTCGATTTTAAGGGCTTTGCCCGGTGGCGGGTGCAAAACGCGGAGATCGTTGTTTCGGCCGCCGGTTGCCATCAAAAACAGCCGGCGAATGATTTCAAAACACCGACACGCATGACAATGTTATGACGGTTGCGGTGCGTGTTTGAATTGCATCATGCCGATGTGTCAATATACAGGTGCAGGAAAAAAAAGCTGGGTCAGACAGGATTGTCCTCCAAGACTTTTCGGATGGTTTCGGCCATCTTCCTCATCGATATGGGTTTCATCAAAAAGGCATTGATGCCGATGCGGTTGGCCTTGTCTTCAGAGATTTTGTGACTGTAGCCGGTGCATAAGATAATCGGTAGGTCCGGCCTGATTTGTTTCAATTTCATCGCCAGTTGCTCACCGGACATGTGGGGCATGTTCATATCCGTAATCACCAAATCTGCGCAGGCAGGCGTTTCGGTGAACTGTCTCAATGCCTCCATACTGCTGTTGACGGCGGTGACCCGGTATCCCAAGAGGCTGAGCCGCTGTTGGCTCATCTGTGCAATCGACTGCTCGTCGTCAATAAACAATATACGCTCGGTTCCTGCCGGCAGTTTGTCGAAGATAGCAACCTCGCTGGCCGATTGTTGCGCGGATAAGGGCAGATAGACGGCAAACGTCGTGCCCTGCCCCACCATGCTGCTCACCTCGATTTCCCCGCAATGGTTGCGTACGATTCCGAGCACTACCGATAATCCCAAACCACTGCCTTCTCCAATGCCCTTGGTGGTAAAATAGGGGTCGAAAATTTTTTCCAGTTTATCTGAAGCAATGCCGACGCCCGTATCGGACACCGTTATTTTGAGATAGTCACCCGGCTCAAAGGCCTGATGCAAGATGTTGTCGAACTTTTCCATGTGAACGTCGCTGATCTTGACGGTCAGCGTACCGCCATCGCTGTCCATGGCCTGAGCTGCGTTGGTGAGCAGATTCATGAAAACCTGATGGATTTGAGTCGGCTCGGCCATGACAAAGGAATCGCTCTCCGATATCAGTTCGACTGAAATGGATGCGGGAATAATGGCTTGAATCAATTTCGTTGTCTCTTTGGCGATGGCGCTTATTTGGGTGGGCTGGATAAGATTTTCCCCCTTGCGCGCGAATGTCAAAATTTGCTTGACCAACTCTTTGGCCCGTAGACCGGCCCGGTAAACCTCCCTTAAGTTTTCCTCTAGTTGGCTGTTTGCTTTCAAATCAAGCAAGGACAGCTCGACATACCCGAGCACAGATGCCAGTATGTTATTGAAATCATGCGCGATACCACCTGCCAGGGTGCCGATGGCTTCCATTTTGTGAACATGGCGCAATTGGGCGGCCAAACGGATTCTTTCCCCCTCGGCCAGCTTGCGTGCCGTGATGTCTTCATGGCTGACGACCACATTGCGTTCATTGCCGTTGGGAAATGGCGTCACCTGTCCCTGAAACCAACGCTTTCCGTCCGGGCTTTCGATGGCGTACTCCAACTCAAAAAGATTTGTTTCCTTCTGCAATACAGCGCGAATGCCATCGGCAAATGCTTTTGCACAAGTGGGTGTTGGATTGCCGTCATTTGCGATGTCCCGGCAAGTGTCAAAGTAATTAGAGTGCTCGCCGCTTCGCATGATATGGTCGCCGTGTTTGGCGGAAAACGCTTTCCAAGCTTTATTGGCCGTCAGGATTCGGCCGGAGGCATCGATGATGGCGATATGCGCCGACAAAGCATCCAGCGTGGATCTTAAAAAGTGCTCCGATTCACGAATTTTTTCTTCCGCGTAATGCCGTTGTATGGCGTAACGCAGTACTCTGGACAAATGGGAACCGTGGGTTTGCCCTTTGACCAAAAAATCCTGAGCGCCGCATTGGACCGCCGCCAGTCCCATGCGGTCGTCCTGGTGCCCGGTTAATACAACGATCGGCATCCTTGGGGCCGCTTGGCGGGTTTGTCGAATGGTCTCGATGCCTTGGCTGTCGGGCAGGTCCAAATCCAGCAACGCCAGATCGGCCTTTTCCCTTTTCAAGTGGGTGACGGCTTCATCCAGACGGCCGACCCAGTGCACCGCAAACCCCGAATCGTCTTCTGCCGGGAGCATTTCCTGGATCAATTCGGCGTCGCCGGGGTTGTCTTCAACCAATAGTATGCGTAAAGGAGGGTTCATTTTTTTTCACCATTGGGTGGTAGTGTTACGATACTGAACCAGAATGTTTCGATGTTGCGGACCACTTTAACAAACTGCTTCAAATCAATGGGTTTGGTGATGTAACAATTGGCGTGCAGGTTGTAGGATTTAAGGATATCTTCCTCGGCACTGGAGGTGGTCAGAATCACCACCGGAATGCGTTTTAAATGGCCATCGGCTTTTATGTCGGCCAAAACTTCGCGTCCGTCTTTTTTCGGGAGATTCAAATCCAGCAATATCAAGTCAGGGCGCGGCTTGTCGGCATATCCATTGGTTTGGTAAAGAAAATTCATGGCCTTTTCGCCATCATCGACGACATAGAGGTTATTGTAAATCTTTGTGGCATCAAAAGCCTCGCGGGCCAGTTCGACGTCTCCGGGATTGTCTTCCACCAGCAGAATGTCAATGGGTTTTACCATCTTTTGCATTTCCATGAACAAAGTCCTTTCTGGGTGCCGACCGGTTGAACGATCGTGGGGGGTTGACGGGAATTGTGAAATAAAAGGTCGTGCCATGCCCCGGCGCAGATTCGAACCATATACGCCCGCCGTGACGTTCGATGATGCGTTTGCACAAGGCCAGCCCGATGCCGGTGCCGGGATACGCTTTGCGGGTATGCAGCCGCTGAAAAATCTCAAAGACCCTGTCCTTGTACTTTGAATCAATGCCAATGCCGTTATCCTTGACGCTAAAGCGGTAATGGCCGTTCTGGCGTTGCGCGGAGATATGGATATGAGGGACAGCGTGTTTACTGCAAAATTTGATGCCATTGCCGATAAGATTCTGGAATACCTGAATTAGTTGAAATTGATCGCTTTGAACCGTCGGCAGGTCATCGGTGGTTACCAAAGCCCCCGTTTCATCGATGATGGTTTTCAGATTCACAATGGCGTGGCCCAGTGCGCAGTGGGTGTCCACTTGTTCAAATGTCTGCGCATGTGTTTCCACCCTGGAAAAGGCGAGCAAATCTTGTATCAGGACCTGCATCCTTGAAGCACCGTCCACCGCATAGTGAATATATCGATGTGCTTTTTCATCCAATTGCTCTTCGTATCGCTCGGCCAATAGTTGAGTGTAGCTGGCCACCATGCGCAACGGTTCCTGCAAGTCGTGAGATGCCACATAGGCAAATTGTTTGAGATCCTCATTGGATCGCTTGAGCGCGGTAATGGCGTTTTCACGTTCCAGTTCGGTTTTTTTGCGTTCGGTGATGTCACGCACAATAGACCACATGCCAATGGGGGTGTTCTCTTCATCGGTCATCAGAAAAGTCCGTAATTCGGCGGCAAAGGTACTGCCGTCGGCTCGGGCATACTCCTTTTCGTATACTTCGGAACCGCCATTGGCGACAACTTGTACTTCCCGGATGTGGCTATCGGCGGCGCGCCACTTGACAGGCGTCAAGTCTGTTTCCTTCATGGCCAGCAATTGTTTACCGTCATGGCCAATCATTTGCTGGAACGCAGGGTTGGTATTGACGATCCGGCCGGTCATGTCTGTTTGTAAAAATGCGTCCCACATGGTTTCGTGCAGGCGCCGATACCGGATTTCACTTTCCCTTAACGCGGCTTCGCTCTCGAGTTGTTTGTTCAGCAATCGATTCACCAGGACCCCCCCGGTCAGGCAGGTGAAAATGAACGCTGTGCGGGCAAACAGATCCGGGGAAGCGACATTGAACAAAATGGAATCCAACAGATTTTCCGGTGACCGAAAGATCAAAAACCGCAAGTGCTCACGAAACTTATAGTAATCCACCAAACCGTCGATGATCCAGAACATCAAGCCGAATAACAGGGCGGCACTGATCACGTAGCCGGTGGTGCGTCGTCCCGGGTACTGTTTTAGCCTAAGCAACCTGCGGGTTGGGCCCAGGTTGAGCAGGATATCGGCCACCAGCAACACGATGTAGCCATTGACAGCCTGCTCGGCGGCCAAGAAATGAATCATGTCGAACAGTTGCGCTTCGGCGGCCTCCTGCAACACCCATGGTGGTGGTTGCCATCGAAGCACGCTGTACAATAGCGTATAAAGGGCTGCCGTGTTGACTAGGCGAAAGGGAATTTCAGTCAAGTAAGGATTCAGCCTTGGGAAACGGCGCTTTGTCAAATATTCGGAACACCATCCATGCCAGACGATCCAGAGGGTCAATGCCGGCACGATAATAAATGGCACCAACCCGTTTTGCGGCAGCATTGTAAACCACAGGGTTTGACAACCCAGCCCCAATGTGGCTGATATCAGCCCGTACTTCCAGCCCCAGGCAAGGGCGACCACCATGGGAAATATAAGGCCAAAATACAGCTTGACCTCAAACGGTGGAAAGTCAAACGAGATGCTTTGAAAATTGACCCCAAAGCCGACCAGCCCCATCCCTATGGATACGAGGACGCGATACCCCGCTTGGTTCGTAATAATTCGTTTGGCGGCTGAAAATGCATCACCGAAAGACCACGAAGATTTCTTGGCAGCAACAAAACCTGTTCCCAAAGCCATCCTCTGGGCCGACACAGGAGGTTCATTGCATGTTAGTGCCATGTTACTCTCCGAGTGAATTTAGCATTGCGAATTACGCCATGATCCCAATGGACGGGAATGTCTGCATGTATCTTTGTTGCCGCGTTTGCTTTTTTCCATCGAAACGTGTTGGAATTGCTACTCAGGAGGGCAAGTGTTGCTGGTCATCAGCAGGGAAGCGCTATTCGTAGATTTCATCGGCCACTTTCATCAAACCTTTTGGCGGCACGAAACCGATCTCCTTAGCGGTTTTCAGGTTAATGGCGATTTTTTTCGGATCTTCAAATATCTGGTTTAATTCCCCGGGGGAAGCACCGTTTAATATTTTTGCCATCATTTTTGCGTGATACATTCCGATGGGTTGAAACCCACCCCTGGAAATGCTCAATAGAACACCATGGCGAACTTCCTGGGGACCGCGTTGAGACCAGATTGGAATTTTGTGATGGATCAGGGGCGCCAAACTATCATCAATTGTCTCTAAATCGACCCCCTGGTGAACCGTCAAATACAATGCGTCGATTCGGTCTGCAAGCTGGCGGTGACACTGTTTAAGGCGTTGAAAACTGACGTGCTTCGGTGTCCCGGACCAAGGGGCTTCGCAGGTTACCAGGTCAAAGCCGCGTTGATCCGCCACTAAACGGATATCATCAATTGCGGCATAAATTCTTCCCTCTTTTGAATTTTCATAAACGATTCCCAAACGCTTGAAACCGATAATGTCATGGAACAGTCGGATTTGCCGAATGTACCGAAACGGATCGCACCTGGCATGGACATGATTAAATCCGGAGTAGGATGCGCTTTTAACTATGCCGGACTTGACCGGGTCGCTGGCGGAAACCACCATCACGGGGACCGAATGGTGGTTGTTGGCCAGGTCCTGACCGGCCCATGTCCCCATGGCGATGATGAAATCCACCTGTTTGTTTTGCAGTTTCTTGATAAGGGTGGATCGGTTTTGCTCTCTGAGCTTGCTGTCCCAATTGGCTGTGTAATAGCTTTGAGGGTCAAATGTCAGATAGTTGCTTTTTGCCTTGGACAAGGCCTTCCAAACGGCTCTTGAATCACCGGCGTCGGTTGGGTTCAACGCCATTGTTTTGTCGATCCAACCCAGATTGAGCAGTCCCTTGACGATGGCTTTCAAATTCGCCGGATAGTTGATATAGGGTCCACCCTCGTAATAGCCAATGCGCCACTTATCGCCATCATTGGTCGTCGGGGTCGTCGGGTACCAATCCGATCCGTTCGCCTCGCCCATCATATTAAGTAGCAAGGCCAAGCCGAGAAGGCCAATCATCAAGATTTGAGGTCTGAATCCAACGCAGGGCATGGTTGCTCCTTAACCGTAGCCATACGATCGATTTTCAGTTAGACTTCAATGCGTGAACACCAATACAACTGCTAAAAGACAAGGCCGTATCGCACATCGTGGTAACGGATCGGTCCAGCTGCATAGGTGAAAGAACGAGAGGGTACAAAAAGCATCCAGTTCAGATGATATGGTCAATTTCAGGCTATCAAAACCCGTGAAATCTGTCAAATCCTCAAAAAAATTGCATCATTAAGGTCTGCTTAGCGGCCGAAAAACTTTTTGATATCATCCTCACTTCTGAAATCGCTGGCAGAACACTTGTTGTAGTGAACCATTTCACGGGCCTCTCTCATGGACTTGGCAGGGGCAGGACCATCCGGATGCCCCAGGGCGATCATGGCAAAGCTTTCCAAGTATTCCGGGATGTCGAGCAATTTTTTGATCGGGTTGGCCACAGCAGGCATTCCTGCCACAGACATCCACTGGGCGCCTAGTCCCAGTGTGGTCGCGGCCAAGAGCATGTTGTAAAAACCCAAAGTCATGTTGGCGCTTGAAATGCCACGCCATAAGGCGTCATCCATGGGTGGCATATACTTTTTAATGCGGCTATCGGCAAAAAGCAGAATGAAAACGGGCGCGTTGGCGAAATCCAACGGACCATATGGCCTGGCCGGCATGTTTTTCATCATTTCTTCCAGCGCCTTGGCGATGACACCGGCCACATCGTCTTTCAATTTCGCATCCTTGACCACAACCACTTCCCAAGGTTGTGTGTTCATGCCGGAAGGGGCCCAGCGAACGCACTCGACGATCTTTTCAATGGCCTCGTCTTCTATGGGATCGGTCTTGAATGCACGGATGCTCCGTCGTTTCTTGAACAATTCAAGCACGCTTTCATCC
>JABDRH010000646.1 GCA_013041835.1 Desulfatitalea sp.
CGATGAAACGCATAACGATACCCATGTGGCCGCCGCGGTGCGCATGGGCGCCTATGACTATTTTGCCAAAGGGCAAATGGACGCGCCTTCCTTGCGTGCCGCCATCGCCACCGTAGTGGAGAATCAACGCCGGAAACCGGCCGTGCACGACAGCGACCGAAGAGATCGCCATGTCACTGAAACTTTGGCTATGTCTTGCCGCCCTGACCGAAACGAAGCCGAAGAACAACGAACCCAGGCCGCCCTGTGCGACAACGAGGAGAAATTTCGTGGCGTTTTGGATAGTATTGTGTACGCCTATTTCGAAACGGACCTGAAGGGCAACCTGCGGTATTTCAATCGTGCCACGGTCGACATCCTCGGCTATCCCATGGGGGAGCTGCCCGGCCTCAATTACCGCAGCTTAATGGACGCTACCAATGCCGAAAAGGTGCGAAGTGTATTCAAGAAGATCTTGCACACCAACGCGTCCAACCCCAAGTTGCGTTGCGAAGTGATTCGCAAAGACGGCACCAAACGCTACCTGGAAGGCATCGTCTCGCTCATTCTCGATCAAGCCGGCAGCCCCGTGGGATTTCGCAGCGTGTCCCGGGACATCACCGGGCGGGAACTGGCTGCGCAAAAATTGATCCGGGCCAAAGCGCGGGCCGAGAAGGCCGCTCTGACCAAAAGTCAGTTTTTGGCCAACATGAGCCATGAAATTCGTACCCCGATGAACGGCATTATCGGCATGTATGATCTTGTCATGGACACCGAACTGACTGCCGAACAGGCAGACTTCGTTGATACCGGAAAACGCAGCGCCGACAGTTTGATGACCGTCCTCAACGACATTCTCGACTTTTCCAAGATCGAAGCCGGAGAGATGGATATCGAAATGATCGATTTCGACCTGCGCAAAGCAGTAGAGGAGATTTTAGCCCTACCCGCCGCCCAGGCATGTGCCAAGGGATTGGAATTCACCTACTGCATCGATGACGATGTGCCGGCGCTGATGGTGGGCGATCCGGGTCGGCTATGCCAGATCATCATGAACATCACCATGAATGCGGTCAAATTCACCGATGAAGGCGAAGTGGCGGTTACCGTGGCACTGGAAAATGAATCGAACAAAGAGGCGTGCATTCAAATTACCGTCAAAGATAGCGGGATCGGCCTCTCTCAGGACGCGCAGACGCATTTATTCAACTCATTTGAACAAGCGCATCCCTCCGCCGCGTCCAAGTTCGGCGACACCGGCCTGGGTTTGGCCATCTCCAAACGGCTGGTGGAGCTGATGGGGGGTCGCATGGGGGTGGTCAGCCAGGAGGGCGAAGGCGCGACTTTTTGGTTTACGGCCGTGATCCAAAAGCAGCCCGATTTGGTATTGCAGCCCCGAACCCTCAACGGCAAACGCATCCTCATCGTGGACGACAACCAGACCAACATCGATATCCTGCACGGCTATCTCAATTCTTGGGGATGCAACTGCAACACCGCCTTGAATGGCGAATTGGCCCTTTCCATGATGCACGCCGTGGTCAAGGCCGGCGCCCCCTATGACTTGGTGATCACCGACATGCGCATGCCGGAAATGGACGGCGCCGAGCTGGGACGGCGAATCCGGATCGATCCGGCGCTCGACGGCTCGGCGTTGATCATGCTCACCTCCCAGGGGCTGCGCGGCGATGCAGCCAAAATGAAGCGCATCGGTTTTGACGCCTGCCTGACCAAGCCGGTGCGGCGTTCCCAACTGCTTGATTGCATTGTTGGCGTGTTTAGCCGCGAGCACTGGGGCATTGATGGCGCCCGTCGCAAATGTCAGTCAACCGTTTGCGACGGGTCGGAAGATAGTCGACACCGGGTGCGCATCCTGCTGGCCGAAGACAATCCCATCAACCAGAAACTGGGCCTGCACCTGATCGAGCGCTTCGGCTTTACGGGGATTGCCGTACCTCATGGCCGGGCGGCGGTCGAGGCCCTGTCGGTCGAAGATTACGACCTGGTCCTGATGGATATTCAGATGCCGGAAATGGACGGTTTCGAAGCAACCCGAGTGATTCGCGACCCGGCATCCAATGTGCGTGACCATCGCATCCCCATTATGGCGCTGACGGCCCATGCCATGAAAGGGGATCGGGAAAAGTGCCTGAAAGCAGGCATGGACGACTATGTTTCCAAACCGATCCAACCCAATACCCTGTTCAAAGCCATCGAAAGACTCCTGGCCAAGCGCCTCAAACGCCCGCAGGGCCGGCAAGGCCGCGAGGGGCAAGCATAGTTCCCCCTTTTGCGTCTCGTATGTGGGCTGAATGGTCAGGCTGTTGCCCAAAAACAACAAAATTGTAAATTTGCCGCTATTCTTGCTACAAAGTTGTAGCTTCCATCTCCGTTTTCATCTTCGGGAAAACATCAACATATTAATATTAAAGTATTATTTCATGCCACACCATTCCGGCACGCAAGCTGCAGTTTTTGGCGCCGCATATCTGAATGGATTATTGAGGCAGTATTACGAGACCCCCCTCACTTGCGACAGCGACGCATGTCGCGTAACGGGAAGGAGGATGGATGAAAGTCGGGCTTGCGAACCTGATAAGAACGGGTGTGTTTTTGTTCATTGCTTCGGCGGGTGATGCCCTTGCCGCCGATGGACCACCGGTGGACACGGGCACCACTGCCTGGATGCTGATTTCCACGGCGCTGGTGCTGCTTATGGTGCCGGGGCTGGCCATGTTCTACGGCGGCCTGGTCCGAACCAAAAACGTCTTGGGAACCATGATGCACAGCTTTGTGGCCATCGCCATCATCGGCGTGTTGTGGTCGGTGTGCGGCTATGCACTCACCTTCGGCGGCAACATCCTGGGCGGTTTCATCGGCTGGAACGGCGACTACTTCCTATTGCGCGGCATCGACGACCGTATCGTCAACGGCGTTCCGGAATATGTGTTGGCCATGTTTCAGGGCAAATTCGCCATCATCACGCCGGCCCTAATCAGCGGTGCCCTGGCCGAGCGGGTCTATTTCAAGGGGTACTGCGCGTTTATCGTGCTTTGGTTTCTATGCATCTACTGCCCCCTGTGTCACTGGGTGTGGGCGGCCGACGGCTGGCTTTTCAACAGCGGTGCCGCCGGGGTCATCGATCTGGCCGGCGGCCTGGTGATTCACGTGTCGGCCGGCATCAGCGCCCTGGTGGCGGCCCTGTATCTCAAACCCCGGCAAGGATTTCCGCGCACCACCATGAACCCCAACAACTTGGTGATGACCATGATGGGCGCCGGTCTGCTGTGGGTCGGCTGGTTCGGTTTCAATGCCGGTTCCACCGTGCAAAGCGGTCTGGACACGGCCCGGGCCCTGACCATGACCCAGGTGTCGGCCGCCTGCGGCGCTCTCACCTGGATGATCATCGAAGCCATCGCCTTTCGCAAGGTGACTTCCCTGGGCTTTGTCTCGGGCATCCTGGCCGGCCTGGTCGTCATCACACCGGCGGCAGGGGTGGTTCAACCGGCGGGCGCCATGGTCCTGGGCGCTCTTTCATCCATCGTTTGCTATTACGCCCTGCAGGCCAAGATACGCCTGGGGTATGACGACAGCCTGGACTGCTTTGGAATTCACGGTGTGGGCAGCGGCCTGGGCGTTTTGTTGCTGAGCTTTTTCATTCGTGACAGTTGGATGCACGCGGCAGCGGCGAACGTGGCCGGCTGGAATGCCTGGCAGCAACTAGTGGTGCAACTCAAGGGCCTGGGCGCCACCATTGCGCTGGCCGCGGTCGGTACCTGGGCCATTTGCATCATGGTGGACAAACTGCTCGGTTTCCGTTTGGAACCGGAAGAAGAGCAACAGGGGATGGACCAGTCCCTTCATGGCGAAAACGGATATGGGCTGATCTTTTCGGAATCGCGGCGATAGCGCTGGTTGAACCAACAGCGCATATCAATAGGCAGTATGATGGGTGATGTGGCTTTCGGGCGACCCGTATTGAAAACGGCGCTTATTCGCTTGCCACCCGGCGTCGTAGCGCCTTAAGGCGGCCGTGCTTGGTTTTGTGGTCCAGCCGCTTGCGATGGGCGGCCATGTGTGGTCGGGTGGGCCGTCGTACCTTGCCGGTGATGGCGGCCCGTCGCACGAGCCGGCGTAGCCGCTCCAGGGCGGCTTCACGGTTTTGATCCTGGCTGCGGAACTCCTGGGCTTTAATGACCACCACGCCCTCACCGGTAATGCGCTGATCGTGCAATCCCAGCAGCCGCGACTTGATCCGGTCGGGCAGCGAAGAGGCGCCGATGTCGAACCGCAAGTGTATCGCCGAAGCCACCTTATTCACATTCTGGCCTCCGGCGCCTTGGGACCTGATGGCGAACATCTCGATTTCGGCGAATGGGATGGACAGGCGCGTCGTAATTTGAAGCATGCCAAGTCCCGCTACCCTAAATAGACGTTAATCGTATCATTGCGTGCATTGACATGCTGTATGGTCACCTGGACTAGATCTTCGGGTTTAAGCGAGACGTTGTCGGCGCCAGTCAGGTTACATTCGAGCATGTAGCCGGGGATGAGCACAGTGAAGCCTTCGCGGCGTTTGTTGAGCACGTAGGCCTCCTCTTTCTGACCAATACGACCTTCCAGGTATTTGAGCAACCAGTAGCGGTGGCGGTTGTACTGGATGCGGCCCACCAAACCCATGGGCTGCTCCAGCTCGGCCAGGATGCGCTTCAGGTCGCTATCGCTGTATGCGGTTTCCAGTCCGAGGGCGGCGCGCACCTGCCGTTGAACCACCAGATCTGAATATTTTCGAATAGGCGAAGTGCTGGTGACATAGGCTGGCACACCTAGCCCGGCATGGGGTTCAGGCATGGTGCCCAACACGAATCGGTTAAGAAAACGGCGTTGCATCCAGTTCTGGAAAAGGGTGCCCTGGTCGCGGTCGAAGAGACGTTCCCGCGGCTCGGCCTGGGAGCGGAAAATGGCCGGCAGATGGCGTTCGGACAGCATGCGGGCCGCCAATTCATTGGTCAGGATCATCAATTCGGAGACGATCAGGTGCGAAGGGCTCTGGCGATCCCCACGGGACATCTCCGGTTCGCCCTCGGCGTTGAGCCAGATATTGATTTCAGGCAGATCAATGCTCAAGGCGCCGTTGTCCAAACGACGGTTGTGGTATGCCTCGGCCAACAGATGCAGGTGGCGGATCATCTCATCGCCTTCGACCATTTCATCCGCATCCTGGTAGGTCAACTGCCGATCCACGCGGATCAGGCTGGCGACCACCTCAAACGCTTTGATCCGACCCAGTTCGGATAGGGTCACCAACGTGCTGATGGCCGCCCGGTCTTCACGCGCCTTTAGGCTGCAAAGGTCCAGGGAGAGGCAGGAGGGCAGCATGGGGATTCGCCGGTCGGGTGTGTAAATGGAGCTGGCCCGGGACAAGGCTTCCTGGTCGAGGGGATCGGCCTTGGC
>JABDRH010000647.1 GCA_013041835.1 Desulfatitalea sp.
GCCTATACCGTGCCGGCGGTCTTCATTGCCTTGCAGCTTACCGGCAATCCAATTCCCCAGTTGGGTCTGGGCAGTGCCATGGCGGATAACTCGGCATACTTGCTGGACAAACTCGACAAGATATGCGTGGATTTAGGGTTTGCAGCCTATACTACCCAAAAAGGATCTACAGCGAACATCTTCCTGTTAACCCTGTCCCTGATGATCGGCACGGCCGGGCTGCCCCACGTCATCATCCGTTTTTTCACCGTTCCCAAGGTGAAAGACGCGCGCTTTTCCGCTGGTTGGGCTCTCGTATGCATCGCCATTCTCTATACCACGGCGCCGGCCGTGGGCGCCATGGCCCGCTTGAACCTGCTCAAGACCATCCAGACCGGCCCGGTGGGTTCGGAGGCGGGCAATCTTAAATACGAAGACCGGCCTCAGTGGTTCAAGAACTGGGAAACCACCGGCCTGCTGCAATTCGAGGACAAGAACAACGACGGCCGCATCCAGTATTACGGGAGTCACCCGGATTTTACCGCCAAAGCCGAATCCTTCGGATGGAAAGGCAACGAAATGGTCAAGGTAGACCGGGATATCATGGTACTGGCCAATCCGGAAATCGCCAAGCTGCCGAACTGGGTCATCGCCCTGGTGGCCGCCGGCGGCATTGCCGCCGCCCTTTCCACGGCGGCCGGATTGCTGTTGGCCATTTCGTCGGCCATCTCCCATGATCTGTGCAAGGGTATCTTTATGCCCAATATCGATGAAAAGCGCGAGTTGCTGACCAGCCGCATCGCCATGGCCGGCGCCATCATCGTGGCCGGTTACCTAGGGCTCAATCCGCCGGGCTTTGCCGCCCAGGTGGTGGCCCTGGCCTTCGGACTGGCCGCCTCATCGATTTTCCCGGCGATTATGTTGGGTATTTTCTACAAACGGTGCAACCGTACGGGCGCCATTGCCGGCATGCTTTCCGGACTAGGATCGACCCTGATTTACATCTTTTTGTACAAAGGCTGGTTCTTTTTCAAGTCCACAGCCATGATCCCCGACACACCGGACCACTGGTTGATGGGCATCTCTCCGGGTGCTTTCGGCGCCATTGGTTCCGCCATTAACTTTTTCATCGCCATCGTGGTGTCACATTTGACCGAAGAGGTCCCGGAAGATATTCAGCAAATGGTCGAAGAGATCCGCGTGCCCTTGGGTGCCGCAACGGCTGTCGACCACTAGCGGATTGCCGGACATATGCCCGAGCCCAATACGATCAAGTTGTTTCTCACCCACCTGAAAGCCTTTTCCGAACTACCGGCCAAGGCTTTGGCGGTGTTGGCCGAACAAATCACCGAGGTTCGCCATCCCGCTGGCAAGATGTTGGCCATTCAGGGCAAAACCGTCATCGAGCAACTTTTGATCATCCGCGAAGGCGTCTTGGAACTTTACTTCACCGAAGAAGACAAAAAGACCAGCAAGGGGATTTTGACACACGGCGGTATATTCGGCGGCATATCCATCCTGGTCAACAATGGGGTGGCGGTTCGCAATGTTCAAGTGCGCGAGGCTCTGACCGCCTATGCCCTGCCCGGCGAACTGTTCATCGATCTGTGCAAGCGCCATGAGGCTTTCCACACCTTTTTTGTGGATGCCTTTCATGCCAGCATGCGCGATCCGGAGTATGCCGCTTTTTTCCAACAGGGCCGGATAATCGGTTTCCTTTCCGGTACCCTGCCCTTTTCATTCCTGCCCGAGGCGGACTTAAAAGCGGTTGCCGAGCAGCTCGAGACAGAAACCCACCCCAAAGGCACGTTGCTGTTCGTCCAGGGAAAAACAAATGTGAATCGGCTTTACATTATCAACTCGGGAGAGGCGGAACGTTTTTACGATGAAGGCGGTGAAAAACTATTGCGGGGTACCCTGGGCCCCGGCGACACCTATGGTGGTATCTCCATGCTGTTCAACGACGGCGTCTCGGTGCGCACCGTACAAATCAATGCGGATACCCGCTTCTACACCCTGGCCGGGACACATTTTTTACGGCTGTGCCATGATCATGCCAGCTTTTCAGAATACTTCACAGACACCTTCGGCAAGCGCATGATCGACCGCTCCTATGCCGCCATCATCAAGCAAGAAGGCGATCAGGCCGCGACACCGTTGGGTTTTTTTAATCTGCGGGTCAAGGACATCCATCACCAAAACATACTCTCGTGCCTCGCGGGCACCAGCATTCAGGCAGCGGCCGAGGCCATGAGCCGCCACAATTGCAGCTCGGTCTTCATCAAAACGACCGAGGATGTCTACACCGGTGTGGTGACCGATACCGATCTGCGCCAAAAGGTGGTCGCGCGCGGCGTTGATATTCAAAAGCCGGTAGCCGAAATCATGTCATCCCCCCTACGCGGCAGTCGGCACTGTACGTGAATGATCTCCTCCATGGTGGA
>JABDRH010000664.1 GCA_013041835.1 Desulfatitalea sp.
TTACCAGGAGAACTACCCCGATGGCACCCCTGAAGATGTGGATGCCGATACACTGAATCGGAAAGTGGTCACGCACCTGAGAAGGCTGAAGGCCGAACAGGCTTACAAGGATTGGATAGAGCAACTGAGAACCCAATACCCGGTCGAGGTGAACAGCAAGGTGTGGCATCGCCTGGTGGAGAGCGCCCCCCCTTCTCCTTGAACGTACCTGTGCCGCGAAGCGGTTGCCGAATCGTACACGCCGTTTAAATTTTACTAACAAGAGATTAAGGAAGAATGCCGCCACGATCGGGTGTGGTGAAATGAACTAGATATGAAAATCAAATTCTTTTCGTACTGTATTGCTGTCATCCTCATCATTTCAGCTCAGATTTGCCCGGCCGAAGTGGTCGACCGTGTGCTGGCCATTGTCAATGACGATATTGTTTTGCTGTCTGACCTGACAGAGGCCCTTGACCTGCTTAAAAATCAACTTGAGCAATCAGGCACCTCGGATATTGAACAACGCGTCATCCTGGCAAATCAAAGACCCAAGGCGCTGGATCAATTAATCAATGAAAAACTCACCAATCAGCAGGCCAGGCGTCTGGGCATCACGGTCAATGATACGGAAGTGGACATGGCCGTCGAGCGCATCATGGCCATCAATCAGTTTTCTGAGCAAGAGTTGATTCGGCTGTTGAAACAGGATGGCATGACACTGAAAGACTACCGTGCACAGCTCAAGGAACAACTGCTGCAGCAACAAATCGTCAACCGTGAAGTCAAATCCAAGATCGTCATCACCGATGCGGATATCAAAGCCTATTATGAGGCCCATAAGGATCAATATATAGGCCAGGTCAAGTACCATCTCAGGCACTTGCTGATGAAAAGCAACGGCACAAACGAGACTGACCGGGTGCGCGAGCGCATGGCCGCGTTGTACCAGCGGCTGACAGCAGGGGCGGCCTTTGAAGATTTGGCCAGGGATTACTCCCATTCGGCCACGGCTGAAACAGGGGGAGACTTAGGGGTTTTTGAAAGCCGTGTGCTCGCCGCTCCCATCCGCCAGGCCCTGGACGGATTGAACGCCGGCCAGTTCACACCGGTGCTGGAAACCGAACAGGGCTTTCAAATCTTTTATGTGCAAGAGGTGATCAACACTGGTGGCAAGACATTGCAGGAGGCTACCGAAGAGATTCATGATCAGCTTTTTGCTGAAATGGTGGACCGCAAATTTCAGACATGGCTTAAAGGCTTGCGCGATCGTGCGCATGTCAAGGTAATGGATTAAACAAGATGAATCCGTCGGAACCTATGACCGATTTCGGTCGTTTTCTGCAAACCCATCGCCGGGCCAGACAGATGGCGCTTGAAGCGGTTTCGCAGGAGACCAAGATCCGGGTAACGGTGTTGCGGCAAATAGAAAACGAAGATCTTGAGAACCTGCCGCAAACGATCTACACCAAGGGATTTATCCGCGCCTTTGCCAAGACGGTGGGCGCTGATGTCCATGAGGCCCTGAACCGATACGAAGCCGGAAGCGCCGCTTATCTTGCGCCAATGCAGAGCGAACCCCAGGAAAAGAAGCGCAGCGTCGGGGTCCGGCCTTGGTTTGGGGTGGTGTGCGCGATTCTGGTCGCCTTGATGCTCGGGATGGTTTTGCTCTTTCAGCGTCCGAAGCAGCCGGAGGCGCCGCAGGCCACCATGGAGACAGCACCTAAGGTGACGGAGCGGGCCATCGCACCGGAGCCAACACCGAGTAGACCACCACCGCAGGGCGCCGAAACCGTTCCGGAAGTAACCGCGGAGCCGCTTACCACAGACACACCGCCTGCTTCGGAAGCATCTGATCAAACACCCAAGCAGACCTTGCCGCCAACCGCGCCAGACGACCTGCCCGATGTCACCGCCCCCGATGCTTCGGAAGCCGAGACTCGCATGCATCCAGATTCCTTTGCGGAAGATACGGCCACACCCGGGTTCTCCACCCCTGCAGCGCCGACCGATCCTGCCGGCGCACCGAAGGAAATGGTCCTGCGCATCAACGCAATGGCGATAACATGGATCAAAATCAACCTGGACGACCAACCGCCCACAGAGGTTACCCTGCAACCGGGAGAACAAGCCGTTTACAAGGCGGAGCACGGTTTCGATATGCTCATTGGCAATGCGGCCGGGGTACAGTTGACTTTGGATGATCAACCGGTTCAGGTGCGTGGCGGGAGCGGGAAGGTGGTCCGCCTTCGACTGCCCTGAGACGGTCCTATGAACCCCTGCACAACACCAGCCATCGTGCTTCGGCGCCGTGATTATGCCGATTTTGATTTGATCCTGACGGTATTGACCCAGGACCACGGGGTGCGTACCCTGATCGCCAAATCCGCTAAAAAGAGTGTCAAACGCTTCCCCGGTATTCTGGAGCCGTTTGCGGGTCTGAAAATTGTTTTTCGGCCGGGGCGCGGCAAAGGCCTGCCGGTGTTGACTGAGGCCGACCTGGTCAAGTCGCATACCGCGTTGCGCAGCGATATTCAGAAGACCGCCTATGCCAGCTACTGGTCTGAACTCGTGGCGATATGGTTGGAAGAGGGGCAATCCCAGGCGCGGATATTTGAATTGCTCGATTTTGTCCTCGACGGCCTGAGCGACGGCACAGCGCCCGATGCCCTGTTGAGTCTGCTGTTTCAAATGCGTTTCGTGGGATATGAAGGCTTGCGGCCCATTCTGGAGCGTTGCGCCTGTTGCCGAAAGACCATCGAGGCGATGCCTCAACATCAATTTTGCATCGATTTGAGCCGGGGCGGAATCGTTTGTCACCAATGCCCCATGCCCTGCGACGTCCACTTGAAGTTGGGCAAAGGCACTCTCAAACAATTGCTCTGGATGGCCCACGGTGACTTGAGCACCGCGCTGCGGGTACGTTTCGGCCCCAGTACGCTGGCCGAAGCGTCTCAATTTCTGGAAGCCTTTGTGCCGTATCACATCGGACGGATGCCCAAGAGCCTCGACTTTTTACGCCGCGTACGCAAGTCGGCGGCCTAACACCTACAAGGATAAGCGCCATGACCGACTGGTCGGAAATATTGGAACATAATAGTGTGGCGGTCTCCGCGCCTTGTCGGGTCGATCTGGGGGGAACGCTTGATTTGAGCACGTTCTACCTGCCTTTGCGTCATTTGCAGCCGTGCACCTTTAACATTGCCTTGAATATGAGAACCCGTGTGCGCCTCGAAGGGCACACCCGCGGACGGCTTAAAATTACCTCCAGCGGTTTTGAAAGCTTTGAAACCGATTCGCTGGTTGCGCCCTTCCATCCGCCCATGGGGTTGATGACAGCCGTGGCCGCTTACTTCCAGGGCGACGGCGTGCACATTCATATCGAATCTGCGTCGCCGCCGCGTAGCAGTCTGGGCGGCTCCTCGGCCGCCGCCGTGGCGTTGGTATGGGCCTTTCACAAGGCTTTGGCCATGCAGGGTGACCCGCCGGTCCAGCCGGCCGTGGCCGTCCGGCTGGCCCATGCCATCGAACAAAGTGTGGCCGGTGTGCCTTGCGGCCTGCAAGACCACCTGGCAGCGGTCTTCGGCGGTATCAACGCTTGGCACTGGCCCAGCACACCGGACGCCCCGGCTTTCAGGCGGCAGGTAGTGCTGCCAGCGGAACGTTGCCGTTCTTTTTCCCAAAATATCCTGGTCGCTTACTGCGGCGCTCCCCACGAATCCAAGGATGTAAACGGTACCTGTGTGCGCGAATTCTTAGCCGGCCGTCACCGGCAACAGTGGCAACAAGTAGTTGCCTGCGGACATCGTTTCGTACATGCCATGGCGCGTGAAGATCTGAGCGAAGCCTGCCGCATGATGAATCAGGAGACGCAGTTGCGCATTCAAATTTTGCCCGAGGTTCTGGACACGATGGGGTACCGGCTCACCGCCGCGGCGCAGGACGCGGGGTGTGGCGCCCGTTTTGCCGGCGCCGGCGGCGGCGGATGCGTATGGGCTCTGGGACAACCCGAAAAGGTGACCGACCTGCGTCCCACCTGGCAGGCGATATTGGATGAACATCCCGAAGCCCTGCTGCTCACCGCCGAGGTAGATCCGACGGGTATCTTGTGAATTCTCCGTTATAGTGCTAAAGAGGCGCCACGAAGGCTATCCCACACCCCATAGCCGAACCCATTCCAGATGCGAGGAAGCGTGATGTATTTTCAGGATGCCATACTGGCTTTGCACAAATTCTGGTCCCGCAAGGGGTGCCTGTTGGTGCAGCCCTATGATATCGAGGTGGGGGCGGGGACCTTTCATCCCGCCACCTTGTTGCGTTCCCTGGGCCCCGAACCGTGGCGGGCGGCCTATGTTCAGCCCTCACGACGGCCCACGGACGGTCGTTACGGTGAAAACCCCAACCGCCTGCAACATTACTACCAGTATCAGGTGATTTTAAAACCGTCGCCGCTGCAGGTGCAGCAAATTTACTTGGACAGCCTCAAGGTGCTGGGCATCGATTCGCTGGCCCACGACATTCGCTTCGTTGAGGATGACTGGGAATCGCCTACGCTAGGCGCCTCCGGCTTGGGCTGGGAGGTGTGGCTGGACGGCATGGAAATCACCCAGTTTACCTATTTTCAACAGGCCGGCAGCATCGAGCTGTCTCCCGTCAGCGTCGAACTGACATACGGGCTCGAGCGTATCGCCATGTACCTACAGGGGGTGGACAACGTCTACGATCTGATGTGGAACGCTACCACCCAATACGGGGTGGTGCATCACCAGCAGGAGGTGGAGCAATCCACCTATAACTTCGAAACGGCCGATGTACAGATGTTGCTCTCCCTGTTTGGCCGGTACGAAGCCGAATCCCGGCGCATCATCGATCAAGGGCTGGTGCTGCCCGCCTACGAATACTGCCTGAAGTGTTCCCACACCTTCAACCTGCTGGATGCCCGCGGCGCCATCAGTGTTACCGAACGAACCGGGTACATCGGCCGCATCCGTAACCTGGCCCGGGCGTGCGCCGAGGGCTATCTCAAGCAGCGCGAGGCCATGGGGTTTCCGTTGTTGAGTGACTGATCTTGAATCTGTCCGCACCGGTCCCGTAGGATCGTGGCGCCGCGGGCGGCAAACCCGTTGAGGTAACCATGGAAAGTTTTTTACTGGAAATTGGAACCGAGGAGATTCCGGCCGGGTATATCCGGCCGGCCCTGGACGCCCTGGCCGATCAATTGCGCCGCAAACTCGACCACGCGCGCATCGACCATGGACCCGCCCATACGCTCGGTACGCCGCGGCGGCTGGCGGTATGGGTCGAGCAGGTGGCGCAACGGCAGAAACCGGTTACCGAACAGGTCTTGGGGCCACCCGAGCGGATAGCATTCGATGCTCAAGGGAACCTGAGCATTCCCGGGCGAAAATTCGCTGAGAAAGTGGGCTTGCCTCCTGAACAGCTGCGCCTGGTGGAAACCGAAAAGGGCAAATACCTGTGTGCCGATTTGACGGATAAGGGCACCGTTACCCGCACCGTCCTAAAGGAGATATTGCCGGATCTGATTTTAAACCTGCCCTTTCCCAAAACCATGCGCTGGTCCGACCTGAACATTGCTTTTGCCCGGCCGATCCAGTCCGTTGCAGCGCTGCACGGTAAAAAGGTCATCTTTTTTACGCTGGACCCAAAGCTGAAAAGCGGTCGCAGTACCCGGGGCCATCAGTTCATGCACCGAAAACGCGTACAGATCGAATCCGCGGCGTCTTACAGGGCGCAAATGCGCGAGGCCCAGGTCATTGTGGACGTGGCCGAAC
>JABDRH010000667.1 GCA_013041835.1 Desulfatitalea sp.
GTCACCGCCAGCAGGGTCGTCATCAGCAGGCCTGTGAAATACAGAACAAGCCGGGTGTAGAGCGTGGTCCTCATGTCCCGGTTTTCAGCCCCAGCATGTTCGCATACCCGGTGGTGAAATGCAGGTATAGGGAATCTGAACCGTCCAACGGGACCCAGTAGGCGGTGGCCGGTTTGTCGCCGAGCGTCGTCTCAAGGATTTCAGCCCGGCCGGCGCTCAGCGCCTGATCGGCACGGCATAGGCTGCAGTGGTCCTGAACTTTTTCTTCGGGATTCAGCGTGAAACACTTGATGCCGGGTTGTATGCCGGCCGACTGCGCCATGGCGTTGACGGCCAGGATCGTCCGGTCTTTTTGAATCAGCATCACCGGTTCCGGAAAATTCTGCCACATGGTGTTAAATGCATTTAAAATGGTTTGATTGATCATGTCGCACACTCCTTGGTAGTGGCCGATGGCCGGTAAACGTTGTAATGGCTGCCTGTGGCGCGCACCCAAATAAGGGCGCAGGAAAAAAAAATTCCCCAATCTTGCTTGTCTTTGAGTCTGTCTGCGGCGTTACATCCGCCGGCACATATCCTGATATGCACCGGCGGATGTGCCTTGCAGACGAACCCAAATCCAGTGCAACCTTGGGGAATTATTTATTTCCTGCGCCCTAGGATGCCGTGACTATAGACAGGGTATTGTAAAGCAGGTTTTTCAGAAATTGTAAAAAATGTAACGCCGTGGATGGATTCATAGGCAAGAAAGATGGTGTTTGCGTTTACATTTCAGGCCAACGATAGCCCTTTCCCCAGACCGTCAGGATGCGCCGCGGCTTGGCGGGGTCATCCTCGATTTTTTTACGAATGCGGCTCACATGCACATCGATGGACCGGTCGAAGGCTTCGAAATCACGGCCCCTGACCAGTGTCATCAGGTGGTCGCGGGTGATCACCTTGCCCTTGGCCTGCACCAAGGCCAGCAGGATGTCGAATTCGACCGTGGAGAGATGAATCTCTTGCGCGCCGATCCAAATCCGCCGGCGCAAGGGGTCGATGCCAACCCCTGAGGAGTGAATCACCCCGGAAGCCGGTTTTTCCGCTCTTGCCTGGGGTTGGGTCCGCCGGAGAATCGCCTTGATCCTTGCCAAAAGCTCCCTGGGATTAAAGGGTTTTTGCAGGTAGTCATCCGCACCCATTTCAAGGCCGACGATCCGATCGGTCTCATCCCCGCGCGCGGTGAGCATCAAGACCGGCAAATCCGACGTTTTTCTGATGGCGCGAAGGGTTTCAAAGCCATCCATGTCCGGCAGCATGATATCCAGGATGACCATATCAAAGGCGCCTCGAATGAGCGTGTCCACGCCTTCATCCCCGCGAAGGGCGGAATGAACCTCGAAGCTGTTGTTTTGGAAATAATCCCGCAACAGCGCCTGGAGCTTGGCGTCATCATCGATGATCAATATTTTCAGCGGCATTCGATGGTTTTCCGATGCATGGGCGCGATTTTCCGTTTTTGCCACGGGGGTTCTATCAATTCAGCATGCGCAGTTCGAGACTGTGTTTTTTCAATTTGCTGCGCAAGGTGCTCAGGGGAATGCCGAGCCGGCGGGCGGCCTCGCTTTGGGTGAGGCATTGGCGGAAGGTTTCGTTGATAAGGCAGGCCTCGTAGAGATTCATCGTTTCGGAGAGCGAAGATTCGTTTGAGCCAGGAAGCCGGAACATTTCCGGGTCCGGCGCCGTGCTCAGGTCGAGCCGTTTGAGTTTGCTGCGCAGGGTGCTGATCGGGATGCCCAGCGCGTCGGCCGCCTGGCGCTGGGTGGTGTAACGCTGCAAGCTGTCACCGATCAGCGCGGCTTCCAGAAGCCGGAGCTGATCCGGCAGGCTCTCGGGCGTATCGGACTGTTGCCGGGCGGCGACGTTTTTCGCCTCCAGGACATGCTTTAAGACCGTATTGGCCAATTCACGGACATTGCCCGGCCAGGCGTGCGTTTCCAGTTTTTCCAGCGTCGCCGCGTCCATGCGGGCATCGATCCGGTGCCGCCATTTGCAGCGCAGTAAAAAAGAGCCGCTCAACAGCGCAATGTCCGCTTTGCGTTGGCGCAGGGCGGGCAAGACAAAACTGAGTTGATCCAGGCGGTATAATAAATCCTCGCGGAACTTGCCCGCTTTGACCAACTGCTTCAAGTCGCGGTTGGTGGCGCAGATGAACCGGACCTCGGGCTGAAGGAAATCGCCGCCGCCCACCCGCTGAAACGGCGCGCCTTCGATCACCCGCAGCAGCTTGGCTTGCATCTCCATGGGCAGTTCGCTGATTTCGTCCAGGAAAAGAATGCCTTGGTCGGCCTGCTCCAAAAAACCCTGGTGGCGTAGATCCGCGCCGGTAAACGCGCCCCTTTCATGCCCGTAAAAAGCGCTTTCGAACAAGCTGGGGCTGATGGCGGCGCAATTGACGCTGATGGTTTTTTGCCCGCAGACTTGCCCGGCGTACGCCGCGATCAACTCCTTGCCCGTACCGCTTTCACCGGTGATCAAAATGGTTTTGGACGCGGCGGCCGAGTGGCCCAGGCGTGCGAGCACGTCAAGCAGCCGGGGCGACTCGGTGACAAAATCATGCCCATGGGCCTGGAACCGCACCGCGCGTTGCAGTCGGATCAAAAACGATATGGCCGCCGGCAGCCGTTGTGCGACCTGGTCGGCAGCGATCAGGTCGACCCAGCGGCTGTTCAACCCACGGGGCGCATCGTCAAACGCACCGATGAGGATCAAGGGCTTGTCGACGGGCAGGCGCGCCACAGCGCCGTCAGGCGGGCCATGGCGTCCATCCACGATGAAAAGATCGGCGCGTACGTCCTTGAGCGCCTCATCCACCGTTTCATATCGGGTCACCCCCGGCAACGGCAGGGTGATGTCCCGGGACTTACCGATAAAAACAACCCGTGGCGGTGGGACCGACGGGATCACGCGATCGGTGGTGACGAATTGGGCTTGCGTTTCCTTCAACGCGATTTTTTGCTGCAGCTTTTCAATCAGGCGGTCTTTCAACGCCACCTGCGCCTCGAGCTTGCGGATGTATTTCAAGGCCACCACGAGCTGCGTACACAGGGCCGAGATGAGCTGAAAATCCTGCCGGCTGTAGATTTTGTCGGAAAAGCCGCGGCCGAATTTAAGCGTGCCGAGCAGTTGCCCATCATCAAAAACCGGCAGGATGGCCTCGATGCCGCAGGCCTCCAAATGCGCGTGAATCTGCTCGAAATTGTCGAACGTGGCCTGGGAGAGCAGGTGCAACTGCTCCCGGCCCGAATTGGCGGCCTCCTGCAGTTGAAGGATTTCATGGTCCAGCGCCGTCACTTGAAATTGCCGGAAAGCCGCGTCGCCGCCGCAGTCCGCCACCGGCTGGCCGTTGACCTCCAGCCCCACGGCGCACCGCAGGGTTTCATGAAGCATCCCGACCAGCCGATGATAATCAAAGTCATGGGCGTGGAGGTTGTGGATCAGCGACTTTACCTTTTGATGGAAACGATATTTACGGGTTTTGATTGCAGGGGCCAGAAGAAGCCGGACATCGTAGAGCAGCTTTTGATGCGTAATGGCGTAGGCTATGATAACGGCAAAAACAATAATGGAGACAGGAATTAGCATTATATTAAAAGCGTTAATTTTTAGGGGCTGAAGAACCAGTATAACCATAAGCGTTATAAAAACAGGACATAAGTAGGCAATGCCCAAAATGTCTAGTCCGTTTTTCGTACATGCATCCGAACTGAATCGTTTAATAAAACAGGAAAAAAGAGCCGCTAAAAAATAGATCATCATGTATATTCTAAAACAACCGTACAAAATTCCTTCCACTTTACCCCATCCCCAGTATTCCGGTTGCATTCCTGCGATAAATAGATCCGTAGGCAGCATGGCGATCAAAAAAAAGGATGGCAGGTAAAGCATTATGTATATATAGCGTCTGCCTTTTAAAACAGTGAATGGTTTTGGGTAGCAAAATGTAAGATTCAGATATACGGAAACCACTAGGACCGCTGCAAAATAGAGTAACTTATCCCATATCAGAGCAATGCGCATATCCTTTGTGTTGAGCAATAAAAATTCACATGTCACATATAAAAAGAAAAAAAAGATGATTAAAAGTAAAAGCTTGAGACTTGTGTCTTTCTTGCCGTGGAAAAGGCAGTAAAAGAATAAGCCGGCAAGGGTTATAATCGCAGCCAGAGACGGTATGCTATAAAAAGACATATAACACCTTGTAAAGTTGGTTGAAAAATCCGGTTCAAATCGGATTTGGCCAATTTGAACCGGAATTAGCTACCTAATACTTAAATCTTTTTCAAAATGACCGAAGAATTGCCTCCTCCATAAGCATGTGAATTGATCATGGCATGATTAAGAGTAAAATCACGTGCATTTTTAGGCACATAATCAAGATCACACTCATCGTCCGGATCATCCAGATTAATGGTCGGTGGTATGACATCTTCAGATATTGATTTACTCGTTGCAATCACCTGTAGAATATTGGTTGCTCCGAGAGGCGATCCTAATGCGCCTTTAATCGAGGAGACATTCAGCTTGTGGGCATAAGGACCAAAAATCCTTTTAATAGCGCGGGTTTCAGCCAGATCAGTTTCGGGCATGGAAGGCCCGTGAGCCGAAATGTAATCAATTTGTGATATGTCCGTATCAGCTGCTGAAAGGGCACGGCGCATTGCGCGGCTGATCTGTTTGCCCTCTGGCTCACATTTCAGGATGGAGTAACCATCATTGGTACAGGCACTTCCAGATATCACTGCATATGGTTTTGCGTTTCTCTTAACAGCATCGCCCAGCTTTTCGAGAACGATTGCACCGGCTCCTTCGGCGATCACGAATCCATCGTGCTCTCGATCAAATGGACGGGATGATCTTTCGGGTTCCTCATTTCGTTTGGACATGGCCCTGCTGAGGCAGATCGTTTTAAAAGCGTAGGAACTTAACGCTTCGGTTCCCACTACGATAGCCATTGAGATTTTGGACAATCGCATTTGATCGATAGCGACTTCAAGAGCATTTGCGCCAGAGTTGCATGCCGATGTCAACGTCATGGTCGGTCCGGTTAGTTGGTAATTACACGCAAGAGTGAATGCCGTTGAATGGTTGCAGTCTCTGAACGATGCGATCAACGGCCATGTGTGAATGCCATTTCGAACCCCGTCTATGGTCAATTGTTCAATTTCCAAAGTGCTGCATGTCCCGGAGCCAATGTAAACGCCGATGTCATGTCGGGTCCGGTCAGTGATTTCCAACCCGGCATCTTGGATGGCCTGGTCGGAGGATGCGATCGCAAATTGGGTGAAGCGGGCGCAGCGCTTGGCTGTTTTTGCATCCATATAGTCGGTTGGTGAAAAATTGTCAACCTCCCCGCCAATCCGGGTGCGTAATCCGGTGACATCGAAGCGCCGAATGGCACGGATGCCGCAGCGGCCGTTAATCAAATTTTCCCAAAAATCCTTGAGGTTATTGCCAAGTGGTGAAATTACGCCCATGCCAGTAATTGCAATTTGATCGGTGTTCAGTTTCATGTGGCTACCTCCTGTGTAATATTTGTGTCCATCTTATTTTGCATGGACACAGGTTTATGGGGTGCCACCGCATGGATGAAGCCGAAGCCTGCCCAATAGCCTTCAACAATCGTATTTCGCAGGACTCAAAATACAGTCGGATCAGAAAAGATCAGGTCTTGCTATAAGGTGTTTGGATTCGTTAAGGCGTATGCAGGAGGTGCCTCCTCCATCGGTGACACCTCAAGTCTATTATGAGTGGCGAATTCTCGCAAAAATAAAGGTGCGAAATTTCGCGCCCATAGCAACTTTTCGCGCCCATAATCATTTAACTCGTTGTAATATTGGTATATATATTTTTTTGAAATATCGGCGATCTGGTATACGAATTGCTATTTAATTGAGCCTGATTGAATTGAACAGGGTTGCCGCACCCAACTGCACCCCTAACTGCACACTGCTGCGGGCTTCATCTAAATGCGTGAATCTCTTTTGCCTTGGATAATCTCTGCCTGATGTGACTTTCTGTTTGGATGAGAGCAACGCCACCACCAATGGCCGGGATGGATTGAATCCCGGCCATTGGTCTTTGCAGGAACGCTTATGCATGGAAATCAGGAGATCGAGTGGTTCACCGGGCATACCCCGCCGGAAATGGAACGTGTTTTCGGGTATCGCGGTACCGAAAGATGGGTTGCCTTCTTTTGGGGGAAAAGAATTGTAACCGCCTCCAATTGCTACGGATTTGACGGATCGGTGTTTAATCCGGTCCATCATTTCGCATGGGATGCATTCTTCTCACATGCCCTGATCCGCGCTGTGACTCACGGCGGGCGAAACGGGCTTGGCGCGCGCCGCTTTGAGTTCGGCGATGACCGGCGCCCCTCGGAACACTGGCTTATGCTGGACCGCGGGGCGCGCATTTTATTCTCAGCCCGCAAACAGATCGCCTTGAATCATCTGAAAAACGCCAACACCCGCATCGCAACAGACCCTTCCGATTTCGGCAAATCGTGCGGGGCGCACCGGGTTGTGCCGCACCCTGCCGCTCAGCACGGCACATTGCACAAGATCAACGAGATGGTCCACTGGTTGGATCTGCGCTGGGAAACCGTGTCGCAGGCGCGAATCGGAGCTTCCGGACCATGGGAAAGCGCAACGGTTCACTGAGGATCACCTGTACATTGAGGGATATGCCACGGGGTTGCGCTGCCGTCGATTTGATCATCCTCACGATCCATCAAAAAAAAATTCCCCGCCTGCTCGGCACCATCCGAAACGGCCCGGTGGCCGGTTATAAAAGATTGCCCACCTGACTTGACACCACGATGATGGCCTTTAAGATGGAAGGCGCATTATTGGTTGCGATTGCCTTTGCCGGTGACTTTGTGTGTGAAGGGGGAGAAAATGGGGACTTTTCTGTTACAGGGCGGCAATGAGTTCAACGGCCGCATGGCCGATTCGGACCGCCGGGCCCTGGCCTTGTGCCAAGGCGCCCGTACCCCTGCCGTCATTATTCCCATGGGGGGTCATTCATGAAAAGAAAACCAGGCGTCATCACCCTCATGGGGTCCGGCGAACTGACCGCCACCATGGTCGAGGTGCACAAAGCGCTGCTCGACCGCTACGGCGAAACGGCGGAAGCGGTTTTCATCGACACGCCCGCCGGTTTTCAGCTCAATGTGGATCATATCACCGATAAAGCCCGCGACTATTTTCATAAACGGGTGCGGCGTCCCTTTTCCGTCGCCTCGTTCAAATCCGCGCAAGCCGGAGACGCGGGGGCTTTGGCCCGCAGCTATGATGCCATCGGCCGCGCCGACTATATTTTGGTGGGGCCCGGCAGCCCCACCTATGCCGTCGACCAGTGGCGCCGCAGCCGCATTCCCGAGCTGCTGGTCCGCCACATTGCCGCCGGCGGCTGCCTGACGGCCGCCAGCGCCGCGGCGCTGACCGTCGGCCGCCTCACGTTGCCGGTCTACGAGATCTACAAGGTGGGCCAGGCGCCCCACTGGGTGGAAGGCATTGATATTTTGCAAGCGTTCGGGCTCCATTGGGTGGTGGTGCCGCACTGGAACAACGCCGAGGGCGGCAATCACGATACCCGCTATTGCTTCATGGGCGCGCAGCGCCTGAATCGCCTGGAACAATTGCTGCCCGAGGGTGTGGGCTTGCTGGGACTGGACGAACACACCGCCCTGATCATCGATTTGGCCAGCGAGACGGTGCGGATTCGCGGCATGGGCGCGATCACGCTGCGCGTGGCCGGTTGCGAGCGGTCGTTTTCACAAGCAGAGCCGCTCACCCTGGCCATGCTGCGCGGCGAGGCCGAGGTGGCCGGCAGCCCCGTGGCGGCCTGCCCCCAAAGCCCGGATGCCGTAGCCGCCGGTTCGTCCGGCGAGGATGCCGTGTGGTCACCCATCGAGACCCTGGCTGAAACCATTCAGCACCACCTGGCTGAAAATCGCATCGAGCCGGCCACTCAGGCCATGCTGGCCCTGGAGGCGCATATTCGCAATACCGCGGAACAGCTTGCCGAGCGCAGCGCGGAAGGGGCCGCCGCTGAAATGCTGCGCAACATGATTGCCCTGTTCGGGACGCACCTGGCCCGGCGCCCGGTGGACCGCCATGTTTGCCTGGCGCCGGTGGTGGATCGCCTGTTGGCCCTGCGCGACCTTCTGCGCGCGGAAAAGCAGTGGCGCGCCGCCGACGGCATTCGGGACTGCCTCACCGCGGCCGGCATCGTGGTGGCGGACTCGCCGGGCGGGGCCTGGTGGCGTTTGTCATGAGGGCCGTGAAGAACACGACGTGAGGTTAGGGTCTCGGCATAAAAGAATTGAACCACCTCAGCGGGGTCGATTTGTTTTGGCCTATGCCGGCCGGAATCGTTTGGCGAGAGGATAGCGCCGCCCCTCGCCGAACGCTTTGGCCGTTACTTTGAGTCCGGGCGCGGCCTGGTGGCGTTTGTACTCATTGTTGTCAACGCGGGCGATGATGTCCGCCACGGCAGCAGGATCGTTGCCGGCGGCCACCAGTTCCTCGGCCGACATGACCTGTTCCACATAGCCTTCAAGGATGGCGTCGATCACATCATAGGGCGGCAGGTCGTCCTG
>JABDRH010000669.1 GCA_013041835.1 Desulfatitalea sp.
GTACCAGCCCCCGGGAGGTGAAGGATATGCCCAGGGCCGAACGGGTGCTGATCATTACCGATTCGATCAAAGGGGCGTTGACCACCCGGTCGGCGTGCCAATCCACAATAAGGTTGGCCCCTGAACCGCCGACCTTGTCCGATTCCTTGATCACATAGCCTGTCGAGGAAAGCGGCTTGAGCGTGGTCGGCTGCGTCAGATATTTTTTAATCAGACGACCCTCGGAATCATAATAATCTGCGCGGGTAATGGTAATCGCATGGTCCGGGTCCGTGTTGCGAATACTGATGGTGACCGCCAGATAGACCGGTTGTGCCCGGTCGCCGGTAAAAACATGCGAATAGACCGGGACATAGACGCTATGGCCTTTGGATGACAGCGCCCCGGCGCCATTGGCCTGACATGGCGCTGCCAAGACCAACCCAACGGCCGCCACCCCAAAAATCAATCCGGCTATTGGCTGGATCCATGACTGCCACATCGCCGGTATCCTGTATTGCAGCGCACGTTCCATTTTTTTCTCCACTGTGATTGACGTTTTTCCCCTGCATTGGGTGCCTTTGTACCCCGGCGCCCAATCGGATTTTCAAACAAAACGTGTTCAGAATAGTAGCTTTAATTGGGTTTGGCAACCTTGGAGGATGTTCGGCAAGTTGCGGTGATCTTTGGTTGCCGGTTGCGATCGTTGCCGGTCATGGCATGACAGACCGTTGTGGATTTGATTTGCAGATTTGAATGGATAACCTTTGCTATCCTTTGACGAACATAACGCCTATTCCCGAAGCGTTTCTCCAAGCCACACGGGCCTTGATGACCAGGAAGTTCTCCTGCTTTTCGAAGGGGATGGTGACGATCAATTCCTGGCCGATTTGTTCTTTTTCAGCGCGAGCTGCAATAAAGGCGCCCCCTGTGCCGATATTCAGAACACGGCAGGAGCGAGTGGATTCATAATCGTCCACATCGGCCGGCAGGTCGCATGGCTTTCTGGCATGTCGCCGCCGATCGGACGGGGAGAATGCCTGGCCGTGCGTTAGCCTTCGATCTGGCATGGCTGTTAATGTGTTTTTTACCCGATTCATTGGCGCACTCCTGTTTGCAATCGACCTCTGAGGTACTATCGGCTGATTCGGGGTTGAACTTTATAGCCCGATGCCAGCCTTCGAAATCATCCGTTTTGCCACTGTGTCTAACGGTAGCGGCGTGCGCCGATGTAGCGTGAACTAAAGAATTCGCTGGATAGGGAGGCCTTTCGGATGGATTTGCCCCTGCCAGGGGCGTGGATGAATTGATGCTTGCCACTGTAAATGCCCACGTGCGTTATGCGGCCGCTGCCGGCCGTGTCGAAAAAGACCAGGTCTCCGGCAGCCAGCTCTTGACGGGATATGGACCGGCCGACAAGAAATTGGTTGCGCGCGCTGCGGGGCAGCTCGAGACCGTTGAGGCGGTAGACGGTCATGGTCAGGCCGCTGCAGTCGAAACCGTCCGTTTGAGAAGTGCCACCCCAGCGGTAGGGGGCGCCAATGAAGCGGCGGGCCGTCTGCACCAGGCGGATCGGCAGGGTCTTGGCGCCATCCGCCGGCTTTTCGCCGATATGCGGTTGAACCACATAGAAACCATCGATCACGCCGCGGGCCTGCAATTCCAGGCCACGCTGCCGCGCCGCCGCTTTGGTGTCGAACTTGTCGAAGCGGACTTTGCTCAAGCCGTCCTCGTCGATGAAATAATAGGCGTCCAAACCGGTCGCCTGCATCCGGTCGGCATAGCGGGCTGCCCGGGCGATGGCGGAGAAGGCGCCCACTTGGATGGTGAAGCGGATGGCGTGCAGACTTGTTTCAATGGGTCCCTTTGCCGCGGTATCAACGGGCAGGGGTACCTCGGAAATTAATTCAGGCGTCTGAGTCGGCAGCATCGGCTGGCTCGGCCTTGGGCAGGCCGATAGCCCGAAAGGCAGAACGATCAGCAGGAGTAGTCGGCCGTATCGCGTCAATACGATCCTCTCTCACAGGTAAGCGGCAGATTCGCAAACCATTTTTTATCTGGACCCTAGCGACATTTTTACTTTTGGTTGCCGATCTGTCAAGTGCTCAGGGGTAGAGCCGCTGTTCAACAGTCGAACACCTTTAAGCGACTATATTGATGTTGCGGCCAGTGGACTTTTCGGGAGGCGCCGCCTGGCTTGCGGTTACACGGTGGGATGGTGATTGGGATTCGGTTGGGAACCCCATCGGGTCGGATGTCTCCGGCGAATCCGCCTGTGTGTCCGTCTGATCCGATTTTTCAGTCTCTTCCTGGCGCTCTTTGGTCATCTGGCCACGCGCCTGGGCTTCTATTTGGGCGGCGCGGGCGGCCACTGCGCGGTCCGTGCCCGAAGGCTGGGCCGGTGCAAGGGCCGCGCCTTTGACCTGTTGCATTTTTCGGATAGTGCCTTCAGGGGTACGTTCAGGCGATACGTCGATTTTAACTTCGCCGCCTACGGCGTACATTTTGCCATCCGGCCCGCGTTGATACTGGTACGAAGCGCCTCCTTGCACCAGTCCTCCGCCGGCGGCCATGTGGGCCTGCTCATGGGCCTTGACTTCGGCGTCGCGTTTTTTCAATTCGTTGATTTGTTGCTTCTCTTCGGCCGACAGCGTCTCTTGACCGCCGGTCCCGCCGGCCGATTTTGAACGGCTTTGTTTGGCCTGGGCGGACAGGGTCACCCGATCCTCGGGCGGGGCATTTGCCGGTGGGCTGTTGCTGGAACCGGGGCACGGGGCCCTTGCGGTGGATCCCACCTGGAAATGAAAGCTATTAATACTGTTGACACCCTGCACCATGACCGGCCATCCCGACACTGAATGAAAACTCTGCGATGGGTATATCGGCCGATGGCGCCATTCACTTTAGCTTTTTTTCTTACACCAATGCGGTGATCAATTGCCCAAGTGCCGCCAATTGCCTGCCCATGAAATGATCCGCCCCTTGAATCTCGGTCAATCGGGCTGATGGCGACCAGTGGGGCATGGCCGATTGGATGGTCGCAAGCGGCGCGTAGTCGTCATGGCTGCCTGTCAGCACGTGGTGCAATCCCGGAATAGGGGCCTGGCAGTCAAAGTCCACGAAGGCTACCGGGGGCGCTACCAGAATCAATCGGTGGTGATGAGGGGCATGTTTCCGGGACCAGTTGGCCAAAACCCAGGAACCAAAAGAATAGCCGGCCAGGTCGATGAAACGATATCCTTTTTGCCGCAGGTAGATCACCGCTGCCTGAACGTCCTCTTGCTCGCCGATGCCGTCAGCGTATTGGCCGCCGCTGTTGCCGGTGCCCCGGAAATTGAATCGCAAGGTCGTCCAGGTATTCCGGGCATATGCGTCGGCGATGGCCGATACCACCGGGTTGTTCATATCACCGCCAT
>JABDRH010000678.1 GCA_013041835.1 Desulfatitalea sp.
AGTATCCCGATGCCGTATACACGCCGGTGGGTCCCCTGCTCGATCACAATCCGCTGTGGCACCACAAGGCCGATTGCGCCTTCCCCAGCGCCACCCAAAACGAAATCAACGCCAAGGATGCCCAGCACCTGGTGGACAACGGCATCACATTGGTCTGCGAGGGCGCCAATATGCCCACGGTGTCGGAGGGCATCGATCTATTGCACGACCACAACGTTTTGTTTGCCCCGGGCAAGGCCGCCAATGCCGGCGGCGTATCGGTCTCGGGGCTGGAGATGACGCAAAACAGCATGCGCCTGGCCTGGAACCGCGACGAGGTGGACCAGCGCCTTCAAATGATCATGAAAAACATCCACGCCACCTGTTTGGCCGCCGCCGCACAGTATGGAAAGCCCACCAATTACGTGGCCGGAGCCAATATCGCCGGATTCACCAAGGTGGTCAACGCCATGCTGGATCAGGGGGTGGTTTGACCGTCACCGATTCGGGACGGATGAGTCAGATACAACCACCGTGAAACGCGTCTGGTTGTCCTGATCGATAACGCGAAGGGTGCGGATGCCGCTTTTGGGCACTTTCAGGACCAGACACGGTGCGGTGATCACCTGGGGCAAAAGCACGCCGGCCGGCGGTCGGCGCCATTGGACCTGAATGTCGGCCGTACCGTTGCGCACCGGCACGGTGGGGCGCATCAAGGCCAGGCGGTAGCCGCCCGTGGGGCGGCGGCCCATGCTGATCCACAACGCGCCGTGGGACGCGACATCCCATTGCATCGTCTGAGCGGATCCGGACCCCGGCGAAAATTGGCTCGGCAAGGACAGATCCTCCGGCCGGTCGATCCACACGGCGCCCGCCGTCGGACCGCAATGGGCACTGTGGTGGATGACTTGAACACCAATGGCGTTCATCTCGGCAGCGGGGTTGGATGCGATACAGGCGCAGAGCATTCCCACGAAAGCCGGCAGCAATAGCCCCACACGAATCATCGAAAGCCTGCTCACATCCCCTCCTGAGCAATGGAAATTGCGTCCTCTGGCTGAAGCGAAGATGCCAGGGAGAACCCGGTGACAAACTGAATCCCGCCGATATCATAATAGAGATCAATAGGCTGCATCTCGCCTAAGCTGGGATAACCGCCAACGGCTTCACCCTTTTCCAACAAGCGCAAGTCGCCATCGATATCGGAGCTGGCCATGAGAATATAGCTGCCCTTCGGTATGCCCTCGAGTCGAAATGTATAGCTGCCATTGACCGGCCACAGCGGGATCGGGTCCAGAGCCAGCTTGTAAGGGGCATAGTATTCGCGCAGCAGCAAGTATTGGATCGCGGCCGAGGCTGCCGGATCGGGAAGCACCTCTACCGTAACAGGGACGGTGACCGTAGAAGTTGCGGCGGACACCGTGACTCTTTGACAATGAAGACCGCCCGAGAGTTGGTGGCGTTGAACGAAAATGGTATATCTCGCGGTATCGACGCCGACAAAGGTAGGCGATATGCTTAGCCAGGCATCGTTGAATCGATCCGGCTGGACAGTAACGGACAAGGGTTGCAGGCCGCTGCCCTGGGGCGACCGGCGTAAAAACAGCAGCGCTGCGTTGGTTTGGTGGTCCAAGCGCAGGCTATGTGGCGTCACAGAAAGGTATTCAGGCGCGATGAGATCACCATCGGCAATGACCACCGCCTGGTAGGCATCGATGAGACCGTGGCCGAAAAGGTCATCCCTTCCTTCCGCCCCAAGATCCGAAGTGATCAGACCGTTTTCCAGGGCAGCGCTAAACTCATCCGGCGTCATCTCCGGCTTCACGGCTTTCATCAGGGCGGCCACGCCGGACACGTGGGGCGCGGCCATGGAGGTCCCTTGATAGTAACTATACCGCCCTTCAATCTGTCCCCCAACATCTTCACCTGATGTACTGAGAACGCCGTCACCGTAACTATCCGGCTGTACATCACGATAGAAGTTACCGCCCGGAGCGGCCACGTCAATTGTTCTGCCGAAGCTGGAATAGGGCGCCAGATTAGCATTGGCGTCAACTGAGCTGACTGACACTACCTCTTCAAGCCCGGCCGGATAATTTGTAAAATTGATACATTGGCCACTATTCCCAGCAGCAGCGATCAGGATCACACCGGCTTTCCTGGCCGCGGCGACGGCTTCGCCCATGGGACTCTCAGGGCCTGGATCCCCCGGACCACCGAAGCTCATATTAATAATGTCCGCCCGCTGCTCGGGAGGCGGAATCGGATAGCCGTATTGATTCGTCACCGGTAACCCGGCAGCCCAACGAATGGCAAAAGCAATATCTGAATCTATTCCGCCCAGCCGTCCGATCACCCTTACCGGCATAATGCGCGTCCGGCCGCCCACACCTGCCACGCCGATGCCGTTGTTGAAAGCTGCAGCCACAGTACCAGCCACGTGCGTACCATGGAAGAAGGAACCGCCGTCAGAGTCATCGCCAGCATCTTCAGGATCATCATCGAAACCGTCGCCATCACCCGCATTTTCCATATCACTGACAAAATCGTAGCCCGGCACCAGTTTGTCCTTCAGGTCCGGATGGGCGCTCAGAATGCCTGTATCAAGAACGGCGACGATCACCTCCCGGCTCCCCTGGGTAACGTCCCAAGCAGCCGGAAGTTGGATCAGGTCCAGATGCCATTGCTGCGGGTAAAGCGTATCGTTTGGAGTAAACAAAGGCTTGCGGATATAATTTAACGTAGCATGGGCCACATCCGGATGAGCACGCAGAGTTTCCAGCAATTGCATTGTGTCTTGGCGAGCCGCCCGACGCTGCTCATAACCGCTTGCGCCCTGCGACAAGCGGGACAATATCGATGGCCGGTTCAAGCGCCTCAGACTACCACCCAAGTCATCGCTGCGCAATCGCACCCAGCCATTGTCGCCGCGCCCTGCTTCGCGAAGGCCGCTATGGGATATGAGGTTGCCCAGAGGTGCGACCTTGTGAGTCTGACGATGGGTTTTAAACCGGACCAGCACTTCGCCGCTAACGAAGGATGCCTTCAGATTCACGCCACTTTCAGTCGCCATGGTCCATGGGGCACCGACAATCAACTGATAGGCAGTGGCGCCTTGCTTTGCCTGCACTTCAATGAAATAGTCGCCAGCCGTCGGAATGGCCAGTACTGAAGAGGACGTTACAGAGTCAATTGTACCGACGATGTCTCTGGATGCCGCATAAAGATCGAGAGTCACCAGGGTGTCGTCGGCCTTATCATCGGGCAGGATCAATTGAACGACATCGCCCTTATTCAGCGATGTCGCATACAAATCGCAACTGTCTTCTAAATACTTAACAAAACCGCCAAGGACAAAGGGTGCACGAAACGATTGGGCGAAATTAAAGTTGTTGTTTGTCTGATGCGCGAGGGCAGCGTCATTCGTATCAGCGTCGAGCCGGTTACCGGCTGCACCAAGGATCGTACCACTGATCGTAAAGACCGAAGGTTCATAGGAGTCATCGGAGTCCTCTGAGTCATTGGAGCCGCCGGAGCCAGTGAAGCCGCCGGATTCACTGGAATCGCTGGAGTCGCTGGAGCAACCGGAGCAACCGTTGAGAAGCAAAAACCCACCAACCAGCACTGTCGCCAGCCTGAACGTGAACGACCGCATAATAATTCCTATTGGTAAAGTAGTATAATACGGAGACTGCTTTTAGCCTGACCTTGGCAAACTGTCGCCAACTGTATTCAGACGGATTCCCCTTTGTCAAGTCGCAAGAAAGTCACACTGGATGAAACGCGGTCGCCGAACCTAAATTCGTCGCAACATGTTCTTATTTCCAGCACCTTCATTACTAATCAATACATGCCATATTAATAATATATTTTTTTGACGTTATCATATTGACATGGAAAAATTCGTTTCTACTTTTTCGACAAATTGCAGCACACATTGGAATCGACCATGTGAATCGGTTTGACGATCGGTGTAGACCACAAAACGTATCAAAAGGAGGGTATCATGCTTTACTCAAGACTTTACGGAACGCCGCTTCGGGGTTCGCTCCGGTCATTTGAGGAGCTTACCCGGATGCGCAGGCAGATGGACCGCATCATGGATGCCTTTGCGGGCCGCCCTGGTTTGGAAACCGGTGCCGGCGTCTTTCCGGCCACCAATTTGACTGAAGACGACAGCTTTTTCTACCTGCGCGCCGAGCTGCCGGGCGTTAAAGCCGAAGACCTGGATATCCAGGCCACCGGAAGAAATTTGACCATCGCCGGCCTGCGCAAACTCGATGTGGAGAACGCATCGGCCAGGTACCATCGCCGCGAGCGCGAGGGCGGGCGCTTCTCAAGGGCGTTCGCGCTGCCCAGGGAGATCGACCCGGACCGTATTGAAGCCAAGGTGCTCAACGGTATTTTAACCCTTAAAGTGCCCAAGGCCGAATCCGCCAAGCCGCGCCGCATCACCATTGAAAGTTAAAAAATAGAATGGAAAGGAGGATTGACCCATGACGGATACCGCAGGTAAAGAGTTAAAAGTAAAAGAAAAGCAGGAAGCCGCCGTACCGGCTGAACAGACCCGTCCGGGGGCTGTCTTCTCGCCCAATGTCGATATCTTTGAAACCGAGCAGCAGATCACGCTCCTGGCCGACCTGCCCGGCGTCACCGCCGAACAGCTCAGCATCGACCTGCGCGACGATGTCCTTACATTGAGCGGTAGCGTCACACCGTTTGAACACGATGAAGAAAAGGCGCTCATGATCGAATACCAGACCGGACAATACTACCGCCAGTTCACGCTGTCCGATGTCATCGACCAACAGCGCATCGACGCCCAACTCAAAGATGGGGTTTTGCGTCTGTCCCTGCCCAAAGTGGAAAAAGCGACGCCGCGCACCATCGCCGTAAATGCAGGATAGTTGACCCCAATGTTGCAAAAACCCGAGGGCTTCAGAGCCAAGACGCCAAAGGTAAAGCCGTAGCAAAGGCTGCCGCCAGCCCTTGGCAACGTCGGATCTGGAGTCCTCCGGCTATCCCAAAAGGGTAAAAAAGATGGCCGATAAGGGACCCGATCC
>JABDRH010000151.1 GCA_013041835.1 Desulfatitalea sp.
ATCATGGCCTTGGGAGAAGAGGTGGATGAAAAGATCGACGAATTCCGCCGCGTTTACCCCCATGGCGTGGAGATGGTGCGCGCGGCCTCCCAGGACACCTTTGTCGGAAAATCGGTGAGCGATTTCATCGTCAACCTGGTGCAGGCCGTTGTTGCCGTGCTGGTCTCCATGCTGGTGTTCTTGGGATTGCGCACCGGCCTGATCGTGGCCTCTCTGATTCCGGTAACTATCGTTTCGACGCTGTTGGCCATGTCCATCGTCGGCGTCGGCCTGAACCAGGTCTCCCTGGCGGCGTTGATTATCGCCCTGGGCATACTGGTGGACAACGCCATCGTGATATCAGAGGCCATCATGGTCAAGATGGAAAACGGCGTCGAGGCCATTGACGCGGCGATAAGCTCCGCAAGGGAGCTGGCTGTTCCCCTGCTCACATCGTCTTTGACCACCTCCGCGGCGTTTATGTCCTTTTTCCTGGCCGAATCGGTGATGGGCGAAATCATGGGGCAGCTTTTCGTGGTGGTCACCATCTCCCTGCTTAGCTCATGGCTGCTCTCGTTGACCATGATCACGCTGTTTTGTGTACACGGTCTCAAACAAAAAGCCGGTTCCGCTGAAAAAAAGCCGGGCCTTTTCGAACGTTTTTCAGTCCAGTACAAACGGTTTTTACTGTTCAACCTGCGCAACCGCTGGATGATGTTCGCCGCCCTGGGGGTAATGGGTGCCGCGGCACTGTTCCTGGTTCGGTTTGTTCCCGTTATCTTCATGCCCAAAAGCGACCGGGCGGTGGTGTCGGTCAATCTGGAATTGCCCATCGGCACCGACATCGAACGTACTTCGAAGGTCGTGGACAGCATCGCGGCCTTTATTCGGAAAGCCCTTCTGGTGACAGCCGGGCGACCGGAAGGCGTGGAAAGCTGGTCCAGCTATGTGGGGGAAGGCGCACCGAAGTATGATCTGGGCTACATGCCGCCGGAAGCCAATTCCTATAGCGCGCATGTCCTGGTCAATACGACATCGGACGGCATCACCGACCATGTCGTCGAAGCAATCGACAACTATATCTTTGACCATTTTCCAGAGGCCACCTTTACCGTATCGCGCCTTGCCAGCGGCGGCGGTTCCGTCACGCCCATCGAAATCCGCATTTCCGGGGAGCGGATCGACACCCTTTATGAGATTACGGAACAGCTCAAGTCGGCGTTGATCCAAACCGCCGGAACCCGGAACATTACCGACAACTGGGGACTGCAAACCAAAAAGATATTGGTGGACATCCAAAACACCCAGGCCCAAGTGGCCGGGGTAAACAATTACGACATTGCCATATCCCTGCAAACAATGCTGGGCGGCGCCGTCACAGGCGTTTATCGCGAAGCGGATAAAAGCATTCCCATCGTCATGCAAAACAGCCGCTCTTCCCAGTTGGATATCCAAGCCCTTGAAGGGCTCAATATTTATGCCCAGCAGTCCGGTAAAAGCGTTCCTTTAAAGCAGGTCGCCAATTTGGATGTGGCCTGGCAGCCGAGTAAAATCCTGCGCCGGGACCTGACACGGACCCTTACCGTGGGCTGCGATATACACGCCGGGTTGACCGCATCCGAGGTGCTGAAGCGTTTTTCCCCCTGGCTCGAGCAGGCCGCCGATCAATGGCCGGAAGGCTACACCTTTGAACTGGGTGGAGACGCCGAAGGCGCCGCCATGGCCATGGAAGCGGTGGCGGCCAAACTGCCCCTGTCCGTGTTCATCATCATTTTACTGCTGATTGCACAGTTCAACTCCATTCGAAAGCTGGGCATCATCCTGGCCACCATCCCCATGGGGTTGATCGGCGTCACCTTCGGCCTGCTGGTGACCGGCGCCTGCTTTAGTTTTACTTCATTTTTAGGCATCATCTCCCTGGCCGGCATCGTTATCAACAACGGCATCGTTCTGCTCGACCGGATCAATATCGAACAAACCGAACTGGGCAAATCGCCTCAGGAGGCTGTCACCGACGCCGCCCTGGGCCGCTTCAGGCCGATTCTGCTGACCACCGCCACCACGTCATTGGGCCTTATTCCCCTCTGGCTCGGCGGCGGCGAAATGTGGGAACCCATGGCCATCGGGATCATCTTCGGTCTGTTATTCTCAACCTTGTTGACGCTGGTGTTCGTACCTGTTTGCTACGCCTGGCTCTTCAGGATTCAATACGGTAAAGGTGGTGAAAAATAACACCAAACGGCCTACCCGATTGGCACCACAAGATCGCTGCAGCGATCTTGAAACAATTGGATGTTTCGCCTGAGCAGGGATTGACCGCTGATGCGGCTGCCCGGCGGCAACAGGTGCACGGTCCCAAGACCCTGACGAAGACACCGGCAAAAGCGCTTTCCAACATTGAGTTGCTTTTATTTGGGTAAACACGTAAAGTGCGGAAATCGAGGTATATCGAGTTGTTTTATGCGCATTGGGTAAAAATTCCGTGTTTTTTAAGGGCGCAAGGAGCAGTATGCGATTCTATTCTTTTGTATTCGTTGTCTTTGTCCTCATTTCGGGTATTGCAATGGCCGAAGAACTTACCGGCAGCATACCGGGCACCGAAGTTGACCGCCAGTCAAATAATGATGCGTCTAAGTCTTCGCCTTGGCTTGCAGTTCCCATGGTTAGCAGTGATCCCAAAGTGGGCACTTCGGCAGGCGGCA
>JABDRH010000682.1 GCA_013041835.1 Desulfatitalea sp.
ACAGAGCCGATCCAGTGCACTTGCTTTCTCACCATTTTCCATTGCTTATCCGCCCCTGACATCTTGACCCGATGCCAATAATTTAAAGGTTTTTGGACATCGCTGTCTCACCACTCTTTACGCCGACTGAGCGCGTTCGTGACCTTCATCACCCCCATGTAGTTGCCAATCCATAGCAGATTGCGCATGGCCTCTTTTTCACCCCAAGCCGCCATGGCGCGATCCCAAAGTGCGTCCGTCATTCCGTCGTGAATAACCGCATGGGTGAATTCCAAAACCAGGCCCTCTTCATCGGTCCAGACCGACGACTCCGGGCGGGTAAGCATGGCCGCCTTTTCCGCGGACATGTAATAGGAACCATTTTCGTCGGCCTCTCGTTCAGTCGGCACAACTAACATCATACGCAGCCAGTAAACGTTATTTTGTTCGGCCGCGATCGCCAGGATCATCAGCATCGCGTTGCCATAGCGACGGCGTGCGTCGGGGTCGTTGCGCCTTTGAGTCCCATCTACCCCTTTCGCGCGTGTCGTCGCTGACATGATTTCGTCGTTACCATCAAAACCGGTCACCAAACTCACCAAGCGATCGAAGTAATCAACGTATGCAGCGTTCAACTCCGGATCAAATGCAATGGATTGCCAGCTATTCAAAAACCAGATGCGATCCAGAGCGGGCAACTCACCTTTGCCAAGACCCCATTCGTATGCGGGCGAAATAAACCGCTTGAGCCACCCGGAACCGAGAGCCTTTTCCTCGTCGGAGAGAAAAGACACCTTTTCATAATCACTGGGTGCCATCGGCGGATTTTCAAGTCGTAGGACCTTGTCGATTTTCCAGAAACCGCTCTCGTCGCGCTCACGCGTCGCATGTTGAACCGTTTTCTTTTCCTTCATCTTAATTCTCCTTATTATGATTGATTAGGACTTCGTGCCATTTCTTTGTTTCCTGTCCTGCCGGTTACTTCCCGGTGGTGAACAAATACTCAAGGCTAATTTTGTCTCGATGTATCCAAGGGGTAGGCATCGTATAATTATGTGCCAAGCTACTATGCAAGTCGATATGGTCTTGGAGCAAAGTATCACCATAAGTGACCGCCCCCATATCATGGACGAAGGTAAAAATTAATTCAGTTGTTCTATACAACCGCCCCTTTTGATCGTAGTTTTCCGCAAGGTACAAATTGAACGTTTCCCTATCAAAGTAAAGGATACGATGACCGTATACAAAGTGTTTATCAAGAATGGTCATTTTGACAATATACACTGGCCTGCGTTCCCATACCAAATTGTGATATTCTAGTCCTTTTGACATGGATGTTAAATACGCTGACCCCGTATGATTGGTTGGAAAAAGCAATTCCGTTTCATCAATTATCTCCAAATTCGTCGGAAAAACCGTCATCGATAGCTTTTGTGTACAGCCATCAAAGTCAAGATAGATCGCATCCCCCCCACCTACAGCGTCCTGTACGTCGGTGGATGACATGAGGCGAACCCGCCTGAGCACGTTGACATACGTCATTAACTGTTCGTACTTATCGGCGTTCAAGTAATCGGTACGGTTTAAGATATTTCCAAACAAGTCCCGTGGGGCATAAAATTTCATGCTATAGCTGATAGCTTCGCCTTGCCCTTGAGCTCGTTTATCAAGCCAACCAAACGGCTCCATAACTCTTCCATTGAGCCTGAGCGCCCAGTTATCGCTGATGATAACATTGTCTTCTCGCAAAGACCGTGTGAATCCACGAGAATCGGAAAGCAGGTATTTGCTGTCCCAACCCAAATAGCGCTTGATCCAATTGTAGTAGACTTGATAGGCTTTCCACTTTCCTTCGGGCCTTGGAAATGGATAGCCCGCCACATATGTTTCATCTCTGATAAAGCCTGTTTCATGGTTCAACTTGGTTTTTCCAGCGAATTTTTTCGTGGCCTCTGCTATGGGAAGTGAATAGTAATATTGTTTAGTCGGGACAATTTTAATTTCAGGAAAATTTCCCGCAAGCGGCGGCGCACCAGGCTTGAAACGATTATAGTGGTAATCGGTCATCAACGCTTTTAAGCCTGGGTATTGTTCCTTATCCTTATAAGAATAAGTGCCCGGTTTAATCTCCGGAGCGATCTTTCGAACTTCATCCGGAGCTTTGAAACCAACAGTTTCATTCCACAATTTCTCCATGGCCCCGACATCGTGACTCAACGCCGAGTAAACCCTCGCGGGCAGAATTTTCTTGTAATCAAATTTATCCGATAGATACCAAGGATTGGGGTCATCGTAGAACTTTTTACTGTCTGCAAGATCCTTTACGGTGGGAACCCCATATTCTTCAGCAGCCCATAAGGTATTCGGCGCCATAAGTATTGAAGAGACCCAAAACCAGCAACAGATGACACAAATGTTTTCAATTTTCATTTTTCTCTTCCTCTTTACAGGCAAAAGTGATTAGCTTTTCAGGGCATTGAAATGCGTCTCTTTTTAAAAACTGCCGATATTCATGCTCAGGTATCATCCACTCCTGCTGGTTTCACACTATTTTCCTTTTTTTATATATATCTTCCCGAAAAAGCTCACAATTTGACCCGCTGCCATGAGTTTGTCAGGTTTTTGTCATCGCTGAAGTAGATGTTCCCATCCCAGCCGACGGCGACAAATTCTGATGCACCCCGCCTGGCAAGTCCATAGATCCAGCCATAGACGATGGGTGGCTCAATGACGGGATGCTTCCAGGATTTCCCATGGTCCGTTGAAATCAAAATCGTCCCTTTTCCTCCGATCACGACCGTACCCACCGGGTTACAAGCCACGCCAAAAAACTGAGTCCTTGAGGCACCCGTTTCAATTTTTCTCCAGGTCTCCCCCCCATCTATCGTCGTTATGACGTGACCATCAATACCCACTGCCCATGCAGTCTGAGGATCAATTGCCGCCACATCGAATAGGAAGGGGTCGCCAACCACGGCGCCTGACTCTTTTGAAAATCCAAAACGGCCGGATTGTTTTTGCCAGGTGGTTCCCCCATTTTCTGTATGATAGATGTAACCGTATTCACCCACGGCCCACCCGTGATGCGCATCACAAAAGGAAATGGACTTGAGGATAAAATCATCATCCGCGAATTGGATATGCCATGTCTGGCCGCCATCAAGGGTCGATAAAATATGGGTTCGCTCACTTACGATCCAGCCCTTTAATGGCGTGACAAAATAGACTTTCATCAAGCGGAACGGAACGGGGCTCTTTTGTTGCGCCCATGTATGTCCCCCATCTTTCGTATGGATGATCGCCCCGGCGTTACCCACTGCCCAGCCATGAAGGGGATCTGTGAAGAATATCGAACTCAAGGTATAATCCGTACCACTGTTCTGAACCGTCCATTCCATTCCGCCATCCGTCGTGTGAAGGACAGTTCCCCACCGGCCGCAAGCCCAACCTGTGTTGTCAGTTGGAAAACTGACGGAAAATAAAACCTCATTTGTGTTTTGTGTTTCCGGATCTTTTTTTTGCTGTTGTGAAACCCGGTCGCAAGAAACTAAAAGCGGGATGAAAATGATTATGGCAACTATGTCTAGAACGATCTTTGCCATGATATCTTATACCTTTCTTTTCCGCATGCTTGCTTGAGCCGGCGTTAAACACCGCCTCAGGCGGCAGTAAAGCGGGTACATCCCGAGGCGGAGTCTTAGGGTCTCGGCATAAAAGAATTGAACCACCTTTTTTTTACAATCCTGGAAGTTCAGGCGTGGCATCCCATACCGACAGCACCCCTTTTAATGCCTTTTCGTTTAACTGGTAGAAAAAAGGCAGAACTTCAGGGGTGAAATTAACGTAAAATTCCGGCACCGTGTCGATATCCCACGGCATGTCACAGGCCATCGTAATCATGTAGGC